>CAYGZI010000143.1:0-11166 GCA_964354245.1 uncultured Planctomycetaceae bacterium | reverse complement strand
AAGCCTTCCCGGGTCGGGTTTTCAATCAGCGGGTGCCGGCCCAGCGCCGGCCGCGCGACCGCCGGCTTGGCATCCTTAGGCTTGGGCAACTGGGCCGCGGCCACGGCCTGGGCCCATTGCACGAGGTACTCGGCGTGCGGGCTCCACGGGGGCTGCTCGCCGGGTACCCTCTGGGTGCGCGGGCCGCCCGTGCGGTTGAAATACTCCAGGCGCCGGCAAAGGTCCTGCACCTCGCCCCAGCGGGCCTCGCCGATCCGGGCCACCAGCTCGCAGCGCAGCAGCTCGTCGGGATACGCGGGAAGCCGGCGGATGTGCCACAGCGGCCAGGTCAGCATCGAACGGTGAATCGCCGAGAACGGGGCCGGGTGCTTCAGGCGGACCAGGGCCATGCCCAGCGGCTGAAACTGCGCCGTCAGGCGGTCCATCGAGGCCCAGTCGCCCTGGGCATAGAACATCGACGCCTCTTCGGCAAACCGCAGGCAAGCATCGGCGTCCGTGGCGCTGGCGTAGACCGCGCGCTGGAGCCGATCCCAAAGCGGCCGGGCCAGGGAAGCCTTCGGCCCGTCGCCAAGCGTCTTTACCGCACAGGCCCGCCACCACACGTCGGCCGCGACGCCCGACGGCGCGGACCGGGCCACCTCGTCCTCCCATTTTTCGAGGCCGTCGAATTTGGCCAGGTTGCCGACCTGCTCCTGGACCTCGGCCGGGGCCACGGCGTGGATTGCCTCCAGGCGGCGGACCTCCAGCCAACGGAGCGCGATCGAGCGTTTCTTGTCGCTCGCGAAGCAGTACAGACCGACTTGCCCACAAACGCCTTCGCCCTCGACCGACGTTGGGCCGACCTGGCTCCACGAGCTGCCGTCGGCGCTGGTCCAGCAGGTGAACAGGCCTGCCCCGGCCACGATCCGATACCACTGGCGCCGGCCTGCCAAGGGGACCACTTGGCGCTGGATGTCGTAGGACTTCTCCGAGTCGGAGGCATAGCTCGGCAGCAGCTCGAAGGCCACCTGACCGCTCTCGCGGTGGCGCAAGAAGCCGAGCCGGCAGATATGCCGCCCCTGGGCGTCCCCAAGGAACACCCCGGTGCCCGGCTCGGGGTCTTCCACGTCGAAGGTAAACTCCGCAAACCCCGGGTTCTGAATCGCGATAGCGGCTTGCCCCTGCTGGGTCTTTTCGCTTGCGGTCAGGACGACGCGCCCGTCGGGGGGCTTCCCGATGGTAATCCCCTTCGTGAGGCTCGACTCCCAGGTCCAATCGGCCGGACGAATCACTCGGAGCGCGGCTGGGGCAGCGCGAAGCGTCGGAGTGGCTGGGGCAGAGCGAAGCGTGCCCCAGGATCCCCCATCGCGCCGCGGTGCGGCCGGCAGCCACTGCGAAGAGACCACGGCCAGTCCGCGGACCAATCCGCTGCCTTCGATGAACACCTCGCTGGGCGGGCCGGCCAGCGGAACGCTCCCCAAGACGAGATCGCCGCGCAACAGGACGAGACTGCCGCCCTGGTGCTGCAACTGGACCGTGCCGAAGCCGGCCCGCCGATACCGGTCGCCGGCCGTCGCCGCCAGGACGTGCTTCTGCGGCCGCGGCTTGGCGCCTTCGCGCGCGGTGGCGTACAGGGCCCAGGTCTGGTGATGCTCCGGATAGTAGCGGACCGTCGCACCTTGAACGCCGCTCCAGACGTGGATTTGCAGGCGATCGGGATCCAAGACCGAAAACCGCAGGGCCGAGCCCGCGGGCCACGGGGCGGTCAGCCGGAACAGTCCCGAGATGCGGCAAATCGGCCGTTCCCATTTGTTCGCCCGGCCGACCTCCGCGCGCTCACCCGGCACGTTGGCAAGGAGACTGCGCAGGGCCTCGGCCGTGGGATAGCCTTCGGAGTCGTCGAAATCATCGAATAGGTCGGCTTGCGAGGGCGGCTCGGGCTTTTGGGGGGGGGCGCCGTGGGAGCAAGCGATGTCGGCGATCAATGCCGCGAGCACGAGTGCGGCCCAAGCGAGCGGTCGTCGGGGAAGTCTGTGCCGGCGCAATGTATTGGATTCCACGGGGGGTTCCTGAGTCGATGCCCGCTTCCATGATAATCCCCGGCCCCCGTGGCGTGCAAACAATCCGGCCGCTATGCCCCCTGTGCAATCACCGGGGGCTCACTGCCCTCTGCCTACTGCCCTCTGCCTACTGCCCTCAAGTAGTCCCGCGACTTCGCCAGTGCGGCGGCGGTTACGTCCGGCTTGGGCTCGTTGTGCAGAAACGGATTGACGTACCAGCGGTAGTCGATCTTGGCCAACGCCGCGATCCAGGGCGTGAAATCCGTTGGGCCGTGGCCCGGAAGCTGCCCCAGCCCCGGGGCGTGCTGCCAGGCGTAGAAGAACAAGAGTTGCGGCCCGCACGCTAGAATTGCGTCGACCACCGGTTGCTTGAGCGCCTGGACGTGATACGGGGCCAAGGCAATGCCCAGGCGCGGGTTCTTGTTCAACTCCACGAATGTCTTGATCGAGTCGATCGAATCCAGAAGGGCCGCCCCGTGGTTCTCGATCGCCAGGTAGGAATTGTGCTTCTCGGCCAGCTCCACCTCGGGCTTGAGGCCTTCGAGAAACGCCTTCATGCGGGGGCGGAGGTCGTCGGGCTTGCAGGGGCCGGCGCTTGCGCGGACGGCCACCCCGCCGCCGCACTTGCCCAGAAACTCGGCATAGCGTGGATACCCGCCGGCATAGACCGAAAAGGCGTAGAGCTTGAGATTGTTCTTGGCCAGCAGTTCCTTGAGCCCGTCGGCCCCGAGCCGCTTTTGCACGTCGTCCAGATGGGGGCAACCCGCGTGGGCCGACCAGATGTCCACGGCCTCGAAGCCCAAGGCGGCCAGGCGCTCGCAGGCACTCTCGACCGGGAGCGACGAGAAGTTGATCGAGGACCCGGAGAGCCGCATCTTCCACTTGCCTTGGGCCGCCGAGACGGGGCCGGCCGCCACAAGCCCGTGGGCCGCGGCCACTGCGGCCGCTGCCCCGCAAGCCGCGTGGCCCAAGAAGTGCCGCCGGTTGACCTTCGCCATCGAGTGCGATTTTGCCGACTTCATCGCCCTTCCTCCAATGTTGCGGATCGGTTCGAGACAGGGCCAGGGTATCACTCCCGCGCGGGCGGGGCAAGGCGAGGGGTGACGGGGTGACGAGGTGAGGGGGTGACGGGGTGACGGAGTGAGGGGGGATTCTGTCGAACGATGAAGAGTGCAAAGTGAAAAGTGCAAAGTGAAAAGTGAAAAGTGCAAAATGGAGACCACACTTTGCACTTTTCACCCCTCACTCTCGGCACCTCCCCCCGTCACCCCCTCACCCCGTCACCTTTTCCTTTCCGCACGAGCCGCGGTCACACACCCGCGTTGGCCGTGCCCGCCGGGAAAAGCTATACTAAACGGATTGTGCAAGGGGCGATTGAGGTAGCGATGGGAAAGATCACCGCGGAGCAGATTGCCGAGGCGGGAGTTGTGGGCGCCGGGGGGGCCGGTTTCCCTACCCACGTCAAGCTCGCCGCCAAGGCCGACACCGTCTTGATCAACGCCGCCGAGTGCGAGCCGCTCCTGCACAAGGACAAGGAGGTGCTTCGGGCCTACGTGGACGCGGTGCTCGAAGGGCTGGCGGCGGCCATGGAGCTGGTCGGGGCCGAGCGCGGGATCATCGGCATCAAGGCGAAGTACGAAGACGTGATCGACCTGGTGCGGCCCAAGCTGGCCGCCAACATGGACGTGGTCCCCCTGCGCGACGCCTATCCCGCCGGCGACGAGTTCATCCTGGTCTACGACGTGCTAGGCCGCGTGGTGCCGCCGGGCGCAATCCCGCTGGCCGTCGGGGCGGTGGTGATCAACGTCGAGACCGCGATGAACGTCGCCCTGGCCGGGCGCCAGCCCGTGACCGAAAAATACCTCACCATCGCCGGGGCGGTCGCCAGCCCGGTGACGCTCCGCGTGCCGGTCGGCGTGACGCTGGCCCAGTGCGTGGCGGCGGCCGGCGGCGAGACGGAGCCCGATGCCAACTACATGGTCGGCGGCGTGATGATGGGCTCTCTTCAAGAGGACCACGACGCCCTGGTCGACAAGACCACCGGCGGCGTAGTCGTGCTGCCGGACGACCACGTCGTGATCCGCCGCCGACACCAGGACTGGCAGGCGATCGTCCGCATCGGGCGGAGCGCCTGCGACCAGTGCAGCTATTGCACCGAGCTTTGCCCGCGCTGGCTCCTGGGCCATCCGATCGAGCCGCACAAGGCCATGCGGAGCCTGGGCTTCAACCTGATGGGCGAGTCGAACACGATCGGCACGGCCTTCTGCTGCGAGTGCAATTTGTGCAGCCTCTATTCCTGCCCCGAAGACCTGGACCCGAAGAACGTCTGCACGCAGAACAAGCGTCGCCTGGCCGCCGAGAAACGCCGCTGGGACAACCCGCCGTTCAATCCGGAGCGCCCGGCGCGGCACCTGGAAAACCGCAAAGCGCCCATGAAGCGGCTGATGTACAAGCTGGGGTTGACCGGCTTCCGCAACGTCGGCCCGCTGGACGACCGGCTAATGGCGACGGCCAAGGTCGGCATCCGGCTGAAGCAGCACGTCGGCGGCCCGTGCGAGCCCGTGGTCGCGGTCGGCGGCCGGGTGAAGAAGGGGCAGCCGGTCGGGCGTGTGCCGGTCAAGGACGGCAAGCCCGCCCTGGGCGCCCCGGTACACGCCTCCATCGATGGCGTTGTGACCGGCATCGCCGACGGGGTTGTCTGGGTCGAAAAACGCGAGATCGGACTAACCGCAGATAAACACAGATCGGCATGAGTTCTGCACGGGATCGATCAGAAATCCTTTTTTGTCGCGCAAACCAGCATGACCAGATAATCTCCATTTTCCTCTGTCCATCTGCGTTCATCCGCGTTCATCTGCGGTTCCATTCATAGAAGCCCGCGAGAACAGGTCATGGCCAAGATTCCCCGATCGATCGGCGCCGTGGAGCTCTCCAGCATCGGCGTCGGCTACCAGGTCGAAGACGCTATGCTCAAGGCCGCCACCGTCGAGCTGCTCATCGCCCGGACGATCTGCTCGGGCAAATACTTGATCGTGATCGGCGGGTCGGTGAGCGACGTGGAGGCCGCGATCCAGGCCGGCTTGTCCGCGGCGGGCGAGGCGATCATCGACCAGATGGTGATCCCCAACGTCCACGATGCGGTCTTCCCGGCCTTGGGCCAATCGGTCACGCTCGACGACGGGCCGATCGGCGCGTTGGGCGTGATCGAGACCTTCAGCGGCACAAGCGTCCTGGCTGCTGCCGATGCCGCGGCCAAAGCGGCCCGCGTGACCCTCCTACGCATTCACGTGGCCATGGCCCTGGGCGGCAAGGGCCTTTGCCTGATGACCGGCTCGGTGGCCGACGTGACTGCCGGCGTTGCGGCCGCTGCCGAGGTCGCGCGCCAGCGGGGGCTGCTGGTCTCCGAGGTCGTGATTCCCGGACCGTCGCGGGAGCTGGTGGGCGAGTATATCTAGTGCGGACCACTCGCTCAGGGCTGGGAAAACGAGAAGATCGAAGACACTACGCCTGCTGGCGGCCTTCGGCCCGGGCGAAGAGTTCTGGAATCGCCAGTTGGAAGCCGGGCAGCACGTCGCCGCCGTCGAGCATCCCGTGCTCGTCCACCAGGACGCGATGGTCCGGCGCAGTGAAAACCTCCACGGTGCGGGTCTTGGGATCCAAGTACCAGACCATGCGCACGCCCGCCTCGAAATAGTCGTGGAGCTTCCGCTGCATCTCGCCGGGGGTATTCCCTTCCGAGAGCACTTCCACGGCCAGATCGGGGGCCACGGCCGGGATCGGCTCGCGAGGCAACTGACGGCCGGGGAAACGGTCCCAACCGATAAAGCAGACATCCGGAATGCGCACTTGCTTGGGGAGGATCTTCAGCGTGCCCGCCTCGCCGAGGACGATCCCTAGCCCATGCTTCTCCACGAACTCCCCTAGCAAACGGCCAAGGAACATTCCCAGCAGCGATTCGTAGTATCCCACGGTCTTCTCCACTAGAACCCCGTCCACCAGCTCGCAGATCCGGCCGGTCCGCGACTCCGCTTCCAGGACGTCCTTCTCGGTGGCCGTGCCGGGCGGCGGCACGGCCCGCACCCGGTGCGGCGGAATCCCGCCGAGGTTTTCCAGCACGTCGGCGAAAGTCCATTCCACGCGCAGCACAGACGGAGCGACGGTTGTAGCCATGAGCGGCACCCTAGGCACTTGGAGGATCGCGCCGCGCTCCTCGGTTGGCTTAGGCAAACCAGAGTCGCGGCGACTGGTTTCGATGCACCTTCCAACGGTCTATTGTATCCGGCCGGCAGCCCGTTTTCACCAACCGCAAGCGGGAGGGCCCGATTCTCGCGACCTCAGAACTCGCGTGGGCCGCCAGGGCCCGGTGCAGTGGGAGCCGGCGGCGACGGGGCAGGCTCAATTGCCGGCGGCGCGGGAACCGGCTCCGGCACGTCAACTCCGCTCGGAGGGGGCAAAGGGATGCCGGGCTGCGGAGGCCCGGCAACCGGAGGCGAATCGCCGCTCCACGGCGGCTCCACCCTTGGCGTCACTTGGTAGAGCGGGCGAACCAGGTAGTTCCGCGGTCCGATCAGAATCACCTGCTGCCCCCATGTCTGGGGAACACGATAGAGGTACGGATACCCGTGGATCTCACCCGCCACCAACGGCCACGACTCCAACCACCCCAGGGGAACTGATCGCGGATAGACGTACGCAGGCCGATAGGCGTAGCGATATGCCCGGGGCACGCCCCGCACGTAGACTGCGGAAACCGCAGGGTAGTATGCGTAACGGTACCCGGCCGGAGAGTGGTGCCAGGCGACCGCCTGGGCCCGGCAAGGGGTCGTCGCGCCGACGAGGAAAACGAAGGACAGGGGCAGCACCGCCCATTTGGGGACAGATTGGAAGCCGGCTGCCATGGCTTAACTCCTTTGCCAAGAGCGCTGCGTAACCACAGGTAACATTACCGCGCGGCGGCGATGCAGGCAACCAAGGGGCAGTCTTTGCAGACGAGGACGCCCTGAGTGGGCGGTTTGGCAAACGGCCTGTCCATACTGGGGGGGATGGTTTTCCTGGAACTTGGCGGTTAGTGTCAGTATTATCGCTGCCTCTGGTTCGGGGGTTTCCGAGATGGCGGCACGAGCACACTGTTCGGTCTGCGGCAAGCGAACCCGACAAAGCCTCCTCCAGAGGACCGGGGGCTTGTGCTGGGGATGCGCCCATCCCGGCTTCTGGTTCATGGCTTTCCTGATCGCCGCGACGGTTGGGGCAGTGCTGCTGGCGGCCATCTTGATGTACTTCAGGCCTCGCTGACCGCCGGCCCCGCTCCCTTACTCTTCCGTGACCAGCTTGTCGTAGAAATCCACGTAATTGTCCCGCTGGTCGCTGGCCCGCGCGGCCATGGCGCTGCGGGGATGCTGGTTGAGCTGGCCGGTGATGTTGTACTGCACGTGCGGGCCCCACTCGACTTGCCGGCTCAGCGGCAGCAGGCAATCCTGAACGCACTTGAAGACCGGGCGGATGTGGAACTTGGGGTTGCGCAGGAACCCGATCAACAGTTCCATGGGGCAATTGCCGGCGCCGCGGCCCAGGCCGAAGAGCGTGGCGTCGATGCGGTTCGCGCCGTGGATGATCGCCTCGATCGTGTTGGCAAACGCCAACTGCTGATTATTGTGCGCGTGAATGCCCACCTGCTTGCCCTTGGGCCGGGCGTAGTCGAGGTACTTCTTCACAAGGATCTCGATCTGCTCGGCATAGAGCGACCCGAAGCTATCGACCACGACAATCGCGCTGGCCGGGGTCTCGGCGATCAGCTCAAGCGACTGGGCAATCTCGAGCTCCGAGGCCCGCGAGACCGCCATCAGGTTGGCCGACACCTCGTAGCCCTTGTCGGCGGCGTCCTTGATCATGTCTACGGCCTCGGCGGTCTGGTGGACGTAGAAGGCCACGCGGATCATGTCGAGCACACTATGGCCCTTGGGCAGGATGTCGGTCCGCCAGTCCGACTTGCCGGCGTCGGCCATGACCGTGAGTTTGAGCGGCGTGGGGTTGTCGCCCACGATGCGGCGCAGGTCGTCCTCGTCGCAGAACTTCCAGGCCCCGAACTGGTCGCGGGCGAGGATCTTCTTGGAGGCCTTGTAGCCGACCTCCATGTAGTCGATCCCCGCATCGACGCACGCCTGGTAGACCGCGCGCACGAAGCCGTCTTCGAACTTGTGGTCGTTGATCAGTCCGCCGTCGCGGACGGTGCAATCCAGGACCTTCAACTCGGGCCGGTAAGTGATCCACGGGGCGGTCACGTTGGTTTCCTCCTAAAGTGGCGTGGACAAGGACGAATGTCGAAAAACAAATGACGAAGGAAGCACGAAGCTCAACGCCCGAAGGAGCAGCGTGCCAGTAGCCTTTCGTGCTTCGTTATTCGTCCTTCTTTCGTCATTTGATTATCGACATTCGTCATTCTGTGTGGCGTCTGGCCCCGTGTCAATCTAGCACGCAATTCGCCCCCCGGAACGTGGGAGGGCGTCGCCCGGAATCGGGCGATTGTGCCGCCGGGTTGTTGCACGGATCGCGCCGGATGGGTATGGTACGCGGTAGGTGGTAGATGGTAGGTGGCATGTGGGGCTTGATGCAGCGCTGTTTTCGATCCCCATATTCCACCTACCACCTACCACCTACCTTTCGGAATGCCACCTACCACCTACCTCGTAAGAGCCTTGCCAAACAGGAGTCTCGCCGATGTCTCAACACAACCACGATCATCGCCAAGATCAAGATCCTCGGATGACCGTCCAGCCCCGTTGTTGCCCGTGCAGCGGCGGGCCCGAGTCCGATGGTGTCAGTCGTAGGGACTTTTTGGGAGGGGTGGGGGCCACGGCCTTGGGCGGAGCGGCTTTGACCGGGCTCTCCTGGTCCGTGCTGGCCGCCGATCCGGAGCTGCCCGCTGCCCCGCCGCGCAGGCCCCTGATCGTCAAACCCGTCCTGACCTACGACATTTACACGCCGCACCCGCAGACAAGCTGGCGGGCCTGGGGCGGCATCCAGACCAAGAAGGACGTGGAAGAGGAAATCCCCCGCATCAAGGCCGAGCTGGACAAGCTCCAGGCATCGGCCGACTTCCCCGTGAAGTTTCTCCCCATCGCCGCCGTGCGCAGCGCCGCCGAGCTGACCAAGACGGCCGACGTTGCCTCGGCCGACGTGCTCCTGGTCTACGCCGCCGGCGGCGACGTCAATCCCATCGGCGGCCTCGGCAAGCCCGTGGTCTTCTTCCTCCGCCACCGCTCCGGCCCGGTCTACCTCTGGTACGAGATCATCAGCCCCCGCTACCTGCGCCAGCACACCGATCAGCAGGTCCTCAAGGGGATCGAGCCGCAGGACGTGGTCGTGGACAACTACGCCGAGGTCACTTGGCGATTGCGCTCGCTTTGTGGGTTGGTCAATACGCTCGGCACCAAGATCCTGGCCATCGGCGGTGCCGGGGCTTGGTCGGGTCAGAACGTTCCCGAGATCGTACGCAAGCTCTTCAAGCTCGACATCAGGACGGTCAACTACAAGCCCGAACTCGCGGGGCTGATCAACGCGGCCCGGCAAGACCAGGCCGCCGTGGCCCTGGCCAAGAAGCGGGCCGCCGATTACCTCAAGATCCCCGGAACCACTTTGGAGACGAAGAAGGAGTTTCTGGAAAACGCCTTCCTCCTGGAGCACATCTTCCGCAAGCTCATGGCCCGCGAAAACTGCAAGGCGATCACCATCAACAGTTGCATGGGCACCATCATGCCCCTGGCCGAGACCTCGGCCTGCATGGCCCTGAGCACGCTCAACGACGACGGCTACCTGGCCTACTGCGAATCGGATTTCGTCGTGATCCCGGCGGGCATGTTGCTCACGAACATCTCCGGCAACCCGATCTTCTTCAATGACCCGACCTATCCGCACGACGGCATCATCACCCTGGCCCACTGCACCGGCCCGCGCAAGCTCAACGGCAAGGACCTCGAACCGGCACGGATCCTCACCCACTTCGAGTCCGACTACGGGGCGTCGCCCAAGGTGGACATGCGGATCGGGCAGAAGGTGACCAACGTGATCCCGGACTTCAGGCAGGACCGTTACGTGGGCCTGCTGGGCGACATCGTGGCCCACGAGTTTCTGCCGATCTGCCGCTGCCAGATCGACATCAAGTTCGCCTGCCCGGACCAGGTGCTGGCCGAGCGCATGCCCGGCTTCCACTGGATGACGATCTACGGCGACTACATGAAGGAGATGGGCTACGCGCTGCGCAAGATCCCGATCAAGTGGGAGTCGCTGGGGTAGAACGTGGGAGACAGGAGTCAGAAGAAAGTAGACAGTAGCCGGTAGACAGTAGATAGACCACGTAAAGCCCACGGGTGGCAACCCGTGGGCTTCTTTGAATAGGCGCTCATGTTCCTCTACTGCATTCGCCACGGGGAAAGCACCTACAACGTCGAAGGCCGGCTCCAAGGCCAATCGGACCTGCCGCGGTTGTCGCCGCTGGGCGTGCGGCAGAGCGAGGCCGTGGCAGCCGCCTTGCGGAGCCTGCCGATTGACGCGATCTACGCCAGCCCATTGCGCCGGGCCATGGAGACCGCGGCCGTGATTGCCGGCGTGCTCCGGCTGGAGATCCGCCCCGAGCCGCGGCTCAAGGAGATCGACGTTGGCATCTTCCGGGACAAGCTCCGCAGCGAGCTGGAAGTCCTCTACCCGGACGAGTTGGCAAAGTGGATCTCCGGCGATCCGGATTACGCGATCCCCGGCGGCGAGTCCCGCCGCCAGTTGGCCCAACGCGGACGCGAGGCCCTCCAGTCCATCGCCCTCGCCGACCACCGGCACGCGGTAGTCGTCGCCCATGGCGGGGTCCTCGTGGCGGGTGTGAAGGCCCTTCTGGGCATCCCGCTCCAGGAGCCGCCGTTGGCCCTGCAGAATGGCTCCATCACCACGCTATTGTTCGACGCAGAAGGCCGTGCGGACGTCGTGGCCCTCGACCAGGTCGACCATCTGGCCGAGGTCGGCCGCGGCGGCATCGGCGACCTGACCGTATAGGGTTCAGGGTTCAGGGTTCAGAGCCGGGCCGTGTCGGCCCGGCAGGGCCACTGAGCGATCCCCCTGAACCCTGAACCCTGAACCCTCCCCT
>CAYGZI010000142.1:2693-11207 GCA_964354245.1 uncultured Planctomycetaceae bacterium | reverse complement strand
TTCACCCACCAGTCATTCCCCTCCTTGTTGCCCCAAGGGCCGTGAACGCTTACCATTCCGGACAACATCCGGAAGGTCGTCATCGAGTTGCTGGAACGCAGGCTGGCGGTCTTCGGCGAGGTGTCCAACGAGCAGCTTGTTGAGTACCGGAACGCTCTGGCAGGCGGGAAGATCAAACCTGATGACGAGAACTGGATGCCGATCCTGAACAAGATCAACGCGGAGATGGCAAAGCAGAACTGCGGACCGAGGCAGGTCGAGACAGCGGTGCATGAGATCCGCGGGCTGATCCAGGAATACCTCGACTCATTCAACCCCTACGGGGCGAAGCGGCGACCAAGAAGTGGATCAAAGATCGGGTGAACGCTCTGCTACCCGCCGCCGTCGCGCCCTCGGCCATCAAGATCAACGAGCCGTAAATCCACACGCCCACTGGCAGCCAACGGCACGAGGTCCCACGCGCCCTGCGAACGTCCGGTCCGGGTGCGGAAAAACGGGACAGGTCTAATTATTGCTTCGGGCCCCCCCGGTACCCTGACGCCCGAGCCTGGGACGCGTCCCGGGTCGACACGGCCCGGCTCCGAACCCTGAACCCCTTCCTGAACCCTGACCCCCGAACCCTGAACCCTCAGACGCCCCTTGTGGTCGCCTACAGCGGGGGGTATGATGGGCCTTTCGCCTTCTTGCCGGAGTTGCCCATGCGTCACGTGCTGTCGGCCCTGGTCCAGAACGTCCCGGGGGTGCTGTCCCACATCTCCGGGATGCTGGCGTCCCGCGGCTACAACATCGATAGCCTCGCGGTGGGGGAAACCGAGGACCCCCGATTGTCGCGAATGACCTTCGTGGTCGTGGGCGACGACAGCATTCTGGAGCAGGTCCGCAAACAACTGGAGAAGATCGTCACCGTCGTGCGCGTGGACGACGTGAGCGGCCGCGATCACGTCGAGCGGGACCTGATGCTCATCAAAGTCGCCGCCGTTCAAGGCAGGCTGAGCGAAGTCCGCGAGCTGGTCGAGATCTTCCGCGCCCAGATCGTGGACGTGTCCCCTGAAATGGTGATGATCGAAATCTCCGGCAAGGAACGGAAGATCGAGGCCTTCATCGAGCTGATGCGGCCCTTCGGAATCGTCGAGCTGGTCCGCAGCGGCCGGATCGCGATGGTCCGCGGTCAGAATCCGCAGCAAGAGGCAGGGTTCAGGGTTCAGGGTTCAGGGGCCGGCGGTCAGGAAATGCCGCCCCGTGCTCACCCCAAACCTGGAACCCTGAACCCTGAACCCTGAACCCTGTTTGCCCCCAGGAGCTTGCCCATGCCCGCTACGATCTACTACGACAAAGACGCCGATCTTGCCCTCATCAAAGACAAGACCATCTCGATCCTCGGGTACGGCTCCCAGGGTCACGCCCACGCCCAGAATCTCCGCGACAGCGGCTGTAAGGTCCTGGTGGCCGAGCTGCCGGGCACGGCCAACTACGACCTGGCGGTCAAGGACGGCTTCAAGCCGCTTCCCACCGAGGAAGCGACCGAGAAGGGCGACATCGTCACCATCCTGCTCCCGGACGAGTTGCAGGGCGACGTGTTCCGCAACCAGATCCGCAGCCACCTGAAGCCCGGCAACTGCGTGGTCTGCTCCCACGGGTTTAACGTCCATTTCGGCCAGTTCGAGGTGCCTAAGGGGGTCCACACGCTCTTGGTGGCGCCGAAGGGGCCGGGCCACCTGGTGCGTTCCGAGTTCGTCAAGGAGGCGGGCGTGCCTTGCCTGGTCGGCCTCGGGGAGGGAGTGCCGGAAGAGGCCCTGGCCGTGGCCCTCGCCTACGCCAAAGGGATCGGCGGCACCCGGGCCGGCGTGATCCGCACCAGCTTCGCCGAGGAGACCGAGACCGACCTGTTCGGCGAGCAGGTGGTCCTCTGCGGCGGGGTGAGTGCCCTGATCAAGGCCGCCTTCGAGACCCTCGTCGAGGCCGGCTACCAGCCCGAAATGGCCTACTTCGAGTGTGCCCACGAGCTGAAGCTCATCGTGGACCTGATCTATCAGGGCGGGCTCAACTACATGCGCTACAGCGTCTCCAACACGGCGGAATACGGCGATTACACCCGCGGCCCGCGGATCATCACCCAGGAGACCAAGGCCGAGATGCGGCGGATTCTGGAGCAGGTCCGAAACGGCGAGTTTGCCAAGGAGTGGATCCTGGAAAACAAAGCTAACGCCCCTTCGTTTAAGGCTTTGCGGCGTGCCGAGCGGTCCCATCAGATCGAGGAGGTCGGCCGGAACCTGCGGCGGCTGATGTCGTGGATCCAGGCGAAGGAAGTGTAGGGAAGGGTTCAGGGTTCAGGGTTCAGGGGTCGGGGTTCAGGGGTCGGGGTTCAGGGTTCAGAGCCGGGCCGTGTCGGCCCGGCCGAGGTCCGGCCATTTCCACCCTCGAATCCCGTTTTCCAGGCTTTCCTTTTCGCACGTCGGAGCAACAATTCATCCGGTTGTTATCCCGGCAGTCCCCTCTCCTGGACGGAGGGGGCGAGCCGCTTTTATCAATCGGGGGTGAGCCGATGCCGATGAGTCCATCCGAATCGCAGTTGGCTTTCGACGAGTTGAGGGCAGGGGATCGCATCGAGGTGGAGCACCTCGTGACCGTGGGCATGAGCCAGTGGACCACCACGACCCAAGGGACGGTCGTGCGCACCGAGCGTCGCCGGCACGGCCTGCACTTCCGCCGCAACGTGGACGACAAGGTCCATAGCGACGTCATCCTGTTGCGCCTGCCCGACGGCGAGCTCACCGCGGTGACGATGGACGAGTTCACCGTGGTCCGCCCGGCATGAGAAGAAGCTATCAGCTTTCAGCCGTAGGTTATGCTTCAGCATAACGACCCCTTGTTCTCCTCCCACCCGCGGACCTTCGAGCAGAACCGCTACGTCTACCCCGTGGTGAGCCGGCGGGCAGGCGGGCTCTCGATCGGAGTGAACCTGAACCTCGACAAGGTCTGCAACTTCGACTGCGTCTACTGCCAGGTCAATCGTTCCGAGCCCGGCGAAAAGCAGTTCGTGGGGCTCCAGCGCCTCGCCGCGGAATTGGACGCGATGGTCGAGTGCATCGCTTCGGGCAGGATCTACGATGACCCCAAGTTCCGCCAGACGCCGGAATCTCTCCGCCGGCTCAACGACATCGCCTTAAGCGGCGACGGCGAGCCCACCGCCTACCGCAATTTCGACGAGGTCGCCCGGGTCTGCGCCGAGGTCCGCCGGCGCCGCGGGCTGGACGACGTGAAGCTGGTGCTTATCACCAATGCCAGCATGTTCCATCGCCCGCGGGTGCAGCGCGGTTTGCTAATCCTCGACGCGGCCAACGGCGAACTCTGGGCCAAGCTCGACGCCGGCACGGAAGGGTATTTCCGGCTCGTCGCCCGCGCGTCCATTCCGTTCCGCCGGATCCTCGACAATCTCTTGGCCGCGGCGCGGGCGCGCTCCATCGTGATCCAGTCGCTCTTCATGCGGATCCACGGCCAACCGCCGCCCGCGGTGGAACAAGCGGCCTACTGCGACCGCCTCAGTGAGATAACGGCCGGCGGCGGGCAGATCAAGCTCGTCCAAATCCACACCATCGCCCGGCCGCCCGCGGAATCCTACGTCACGGCCCTCACCAACGAGGAACTCGACGCCCTGGCCGGGTTGGTGCGGCAGCGGACGGGACTTCCGGTGGCCAGTTACGGGGCGTAGTGTTTTTGACGGACATCATGAGCCGTGATTCCGGCGCAGGCAGGGGTCAGCCGGAAGCATCCGGTCGGCGGCAGTCCGGAGGCGACCGATCGCTCGACTGAGCGGTTGCCACTTCCCCGTTGGCTACGCTATAATGGTTAGGCGCTGGCTTGGAAGCCGACTGCTTTCAGGCGACGGCCGGTCGCCAGCCGAGAAGAAGGCGAGCGATCTGCGAAGGAGGAGGTCGATGAACTACCTTCACTATGAATTCGATGCCGATGCAGACGACGTGATTGAAGTGGCGCTCGATCACGCCGCGAACGTCCAACTGCTTGATCCGGCCAATTACGGTGACTACCAGAATGGAAGACCGTTTCATTACAGTGGGGGGTATGTGACGCAGTCGCCGCATTACCTGCGCATTCCTCACGCAGGGCATTGGCACGTGGTCGTTGATCTGGGTGGCAAGCCTGGAACCGTTCGGGCATCCGCACGTCTGGTTCGCGCCTCGGAGAGGGCTGCACTGTGACTTCTCCGAAGCCGGGCAAACCGGTACCTCCTGTGATTCGATACGCGCCATTGGGCGAACTGAAGGTCTACAACGTCTACGAGTACGAGTTGGACGAGCTAGCGCGCGGCTCCCCCGCCGCGCTGCTATTGAACTTCGCCCTCGCGCTCCTGCCGATCTCAATTACTCTGGCGGTCGCGTTGGCCACGACGACCATTCACTCGGTGTACTACTACGCCGCTCTTGTGAGTGTCTGCGCGGTTACGCTGATTTCGGGGCTCGTACTGCTTGGACTGTGGGCGAGACAGCATGCGACCTCCAAGAAGATCGTCGAAACCATCAAGAACAGGATGCCGCTGCCGGATGCAATTCAGGATTCCTCGGGACAATAAGCCATCAAGGTCGAAAGCCGCTGAAGAAGAAGATGCCGCCGCCAGACGAGCAGTAAGCCTACTGCGACCGCCTCAATGAACTCGCGGCCGCCGGCGGGCAGATCAAGCTCGTCGGCAGGATTTCACACTGCATAGGTTCAGCGGATCGGAAAAGGGGACAGCCACCTTTTCCGGCCCCGCAGGCGGCAGAGGGATATGAGCGTAGGACGGATTGGCAATCCGTCCTACGAGGATTGACGCCGTTGGCGCGGGGACACGCGATGGGCGCAATAGAGTCCCAGTCGTCCCAAAAGGCGGAAGTAGATCAGGTACCAAGTGACGATCAGCAATGGCAACAGGTAGACTGCGCGCATTCCGGCAACGTAGAACAGCCCCGCCGCGATCAGGATCGCCGCGGCGTCGAGGACCGCGCTGAGCAAATAGAACTGGAGCCACCCCCACCAGACCGTGAACATGCTCTCCAACACCGGCACGGACACGGGAATCAGAAACGAGGCTGTCTCCAACATCGAGAGCAGGACGATCGGGTGAAACAAGAAGAACCCCGCCAAGATGCCCGTCCACGACGGTAGACCGCAGGCCGTAAGGGCGGCCTCCAGGCCGAGGCCGGCCACCCCCGCCCAAGCGAAGCTGTTGATGAGGAAGAACAGGTCGGGCAGCCGGTCCACCCATTCGTCCCGATGCCAGTCTTCGATGGCGTCCATCCCACTGGCGGTCTCTGCGACGGTGGTCAGAACGGCGTTGGACGTGAACATCAGCCAAATGAAGCCGATCCCCATGGCGATGGCTGCCAGGATGCCCCCGATCACCGTGGAAAACCCACCCGCCAAGATTAGCTGGGACGCCCGCACGCCCACCACCGCGACCACGGTGCCGCCCAACGTAAAGCCTGCCCACCGCGGCCACGTGTGACGGCACCAGGGAAACGTAAAGACCCCGTTGACCAACGGCCAAGGAGGCAGTTTGCCCCCGCGCTCCCCAAAGAGGAAGCTCTCGCGGCGGCCCTCGCCTTCGCCCTGAGGAAGCCGCCGCAGCGGCTCCCCGCGCACCACCGGCGCAAAACCGCTGATCAGCACCGGCGGCGCCTCGATCGCAGCGCCCGACGCCCGATAGGGCTCCACCGCCTCATCCTGTCCGCGCACCGGCCGGACCGCTGCCGGCGCATCAGGAATGGTGAACGTGGTAAGACAATCCGGGCAGCGGGTCTGGTGGCCCGCCTCTTCCCGCGTCGCCTGGAGGTGTGTGGAGCATACCGGGCAAACATAGCGGAAATGCTCGCGGAGCGCCGCGGAGCCCGGTTGGGGCTGGTCCGTGCTGCCCAGCCCGTACTCGCCGGCCTTGGTCACGTCCGGCCGATCCAAGTCGAGGGCCTCGGCCGGCGCGTGTACGCGAGTCTTCATCCCGCAGTCCGGACACACGATCTCCTGGCCGACCTGCTCCTCGGTGGCCAACATGCGAGTGCGGCACGCCCCGCAGTTCACCCGGATGTGCTTCCCGTAGACCATCTTGGCGGTCGGCGGTGGCTGGTCCGACCCTTCCAAGACGTTGTAGATCTCGGCGGCCTCCTTGGGCTTCGCTGCCGCGGGCCTGCGCACGGGCACCGCAGGACGGACGGCCGTGGCCGTGCCGCAGTCGGGACAGATCAGGTTCTGGCCCACTTGCTCCGGCGTGGCGTACATCCGCGTGTGGCACAGGCCGCAGACCACGGGGATGTAGGTCTCCGGCGCAGCATCGGACTGGCTCGCGGCCTCTGCTTCGGCCGCACGCAGAGGATACTCTTCGGCCTTAAGCTCGTCGCGGCTTTCCTGCGGAACGGTCTGGGGTGCATGGCACCACGGGCACCGCATCGGGCTCCCGGCCTGGCTCCGGCGGGCCTCGATCGGCTGCATGCAGTTGCCGCAGGCGAATCGGATTCTGCTTCGCGTCTTGGCCACGCGTCTGTGTTCCGTTGAACCGGCTTGTTTTTATGGAAACAGACCGAGGCGTATCCACTCGCGTCGCGCCGCGACCTGTGCCTCGCTATTCATCTCCAATCGAGCCGCTGCGGCCCTGCCGATCGGAGTCCGGCCCTCGATCTTGCCGCTCTCGATATCGACCCGGAAGTGGCCGTCCCACCGGTCGTCCCGCGGGGAGAACAGACGGGTTTCCGCGTGGCTCTCAGGATCGATGCCCCTCAGGTGCGAAGCCTTATGAAGATTGCACGACCGACACGCCAGAGCCCAGTTCGCTTCGGCGTCGATTCCACCTCGGGAGACGGGGATGATGTGCTCAACCTCCAGCGGGAGGTTGAAGACGACTTCCGGGGCGTGGCAGTACTCGCAACGATGCCCCGCCCGGAGCGCCACCTCCGCGTAGCGCGGGTTCATCGCCCCAACTCGTCGGCAAGTGTGGCGGCGCGGGCTGCCGACGCACGCAGCTCCGCGTCCACCAAAGCCCTCAGCTCCGCGAGTTCGTCAACCGGCAATGTCGCTCCCTGGTCGCGGGCCTCGCTCCAACGGGCCATCAAAGCGGCGAGGCGCTGCTGTTGGATCGTACTGAAGAATCGATCCGGACGCAAGTTTTGGACAATGACCAGCGTGCCCGCCTCGTCCTCCGGCAACTGGACCGTCAACGCGTCCAGTGCCTCGCCGGCGGTGTTGCCCTGAGAGTGCTTGTCGCCGGAAACCGCGCGGTAAGAGACATCGCCTGTCTCCGTGGGTACGGGCAAGATGGCCACTCTCGTCATGGCTACGACCTCCTCAGTTCATTTTACCACAACGGTGCGCCGGGGCACGCTTCGGTTTTCCCAAATCACCCCAGGCTGCGCTAGGTGCCATCACGACCCCACCGCTTCATGATACCGCGCCCGGAGCGTTTCTCCCACCTTCGGCAGCGACTTGGAAAAGCGTTGGACCAGCCTGCCCAGGCCGTCCCAATTGCGCGCCTCGAAGCGGAACGTCAGCGCCGGCTCCGTCACCGACCCGCGCACTAGCGCCCAGCCGTCGGGAAAGCTCACGCGCACGCCGTCGATCTCCGTCTGCGGATACTCGCGCCATGCCCGCCGCACGCGGTCCAGCACCGCCGGTTGCTCGGACGCGTCCATGGGGACGCGCAGATCGGGCGTCATGAAGACCTTGGGGCACGTCCGGCGCAGCTCAGAGACGCTCTTGCCGGCCCAGTGCGCCAGATGCGAGATCATCCAGCAGGCCGCAAACAGCCCGTCGTCCCCGCCGGCCAGGTCCCGGAAGAAATAGTGGCCGCTGACCTCCGCGCCGAAGCGGGCCTGAGATTCCAGCATCCGGCTGCGGATAAAGGCATGTCCGCTCCGTTCCGCCAGCGGCTCGGCCCCAAAGCCCACGGCCGCCTCGGGAATGCGGTCCGAAAACTTCACGTCGTAAACGAACCGCTCGCCCGGCAGGCCCGGCGCCAGGCTCTGCAGCAAGACCCAGGTGGCCTCCTCCGCCGAAAACAAGCCCCCTTCGTTGTCCACAAACGCCACCCGGTCGCCGTCGCCGTCAAACGCTATCCCCAGGCACGCCCGCTGGTGGTACACCGCCTCGCAAAGGGCTTCGAGCCGCTCGGGCTTCGAGCAGTCCGGGCTGCGGCCGTTGAAGACGCTGTTGGGCGTGTCGTGGATCGCAAAGAAGAGCGTGCGCGGGAAGATCGCCTGAAGATAGCGCCGGGCGCGGCACGACCAGGCCCCGTGCATCGTGTCGAGCACGATGGGCCGGGCCAGTGGCGGCGTGTCCATCCAGACCCCTTGAAGCCACGCGACGTAGTCGAAGCTCACGTCCAGCATGCGCGGCTCGATCCGCGGCCGGCGCCGGGACTTGGCCGCAGCCCGCTCCAGGGAGCGGACGTCCTCCTCGGTGGGCGGAGACTGGCCGACCATCCATTTCAGCCCGTTGACCTCGGCCGGATTGTGCGAGGCAGTGACGATTGCGCAC
>CAYGZI010000142.1:0-2683 GCA_964354245.1 uncultured Planctomycetaceae bacterium | reverse complement strand
GCAAGCCTCTGCTTGGCGTAGTAGATCATCGGCGTGGGCAGCGTGCCGAGATCCACCACGCCCACGCCCGCCTCGCAAAGCCCGTCGATCAAGGCCGCAAGGAACTCGGACGTGGAGGCGCGCACGTCGCCGCCCACCACAAACTTGGCTCCGGCCTCCACCTGCTGCCCCAAGGTCCGGCCCCACCGGCGATAGAGGTCCGGGCTCAACTCGCGCGCGGCGCAGCCGCGGATGTCGCAGGGCTTGTAGATGCTCATGTTGCGGACGGCCTCGAGGATTCCCCTATGTATCGTACCACCGGCGGCTAGTGGACCGACACACTTCAACTATCGGGTGGCTGGTGGCTGAGCGTAGGGAAGCCCCAGTCTCCGTGGCACAGCCGCCCCCGGCTGTGCGGCGAGTGGGACAGCCGAGGGCGGCTGTCCCACAGGCGCGCTTCGCTTTGCCCCAGCCACCCAACTCGCCAATTGTGGCATGTCCGGACTACTGGCGGCCCGCGGGCATACTACGGTCGATGCCCGGCTTCGCACGAACTGGATATACCAATCTTCCAGGGGTTGTCGCTTGGCCTGTTGTATGGGTTACACCCGCCGTGATCTTGCGCCGGCCCCCCAAGGGCTCACCGGAGGCAGGACTCCGCTGGACCGCGCCATTAGATCACGGCCCGCGGAGCTGCAGCCGGGCGTTGAGGACCTTGCGGATCCGCGTGCTGGTTTCCTTCAGATGGGCCTGAGTGTAGGGATCGAGCTTGGCCTTGCCCAAGAGCGCGGCGTTGATGCGGGCCTCGATCCCTTCAAGCTGCACGTAGGCCAGGGTCGTGCAGTCCTCCGGGGCGAGGGTGTTGCCCATCGCCATGTCGGCCAGGCGCTCCACGTAGCGGCGCTGCAGATCGCGGCGCAGGGGGCTGATGGCCGGCTTGCGCGCGGTGAACTCGCCTTGCTGGAGCTTCTCCAACTCGCGGAAGGCCGCCGTCGTCAGCCCGGACAGGAGTTCCACGGCGGTGAAGGCGTCCTGGTCCGGCGGGACCTTCAGCTCCGAATCGGTCAGGCGCGCGAGGGTCCAGGACGAGAGGAGCTGCGACAGGATGCGGTCCTGGAAGCCGAGCATCACCTCGCGCACGGGGAAGTCCAGGCGCTCCGTCTCCCGGATCCCCCAGTGCGACCAGCGCGTCGGCAGGAGCATGTTGTACATCTCCGGCGGGAACTCGAAGGCCTTCTCGCCGAAGACCTGCTCCTGGAGGAACGTCAGGGCCTCGCGCTGCTTGGCGGGCTCGACGATCACCAGCGGCGGCTTGGCCCCGGGATCGCCCTTGTGGCTCCGCGTGACGTAGAGGCCGCCGATCGTGCGCGAGGCGGTCTGCGTGGCCCGCGCTTGCAGGCTCAAGAGCATCGAGAAGGCCCGGCGGGCCCGCTGGTAGCCCTCGCCCGGCTCGGTCATGCGGTCGACCAGTCCGGGGATGAGTTGGGCCACCAGGTCGCGCCGCGATTTGGCGTAGGCCACCGGGTCCTTGCCCAGGTCCCAGAGGTTGACCAGCGGGTCGGGGTCGATGAAGCGGGCGTCGTCGTCGGTGGCATAGACCAGGGCAGGCTCGGCCGAGCGCGCGGCGATCTTCTTCAGCTCGCCGACCTCACCTTCGGTTCCGCCGGGAAGCGGCTTATAGCCGTACTCGATGGCCCAATAGTCGTAGGGGCCGATCGTGCCACTGAAGTAGTCTCCCTGTTTCTGACCCTTGGGCACGAGGTTGATGGGCAGGTAGTCCATGACCGAGCCTGCGAGACTCTGGCCGGCGCGCCCGGGGGCGTTGATCTCGTCGAGCGAGTAGACGGTGCTGGCCTTGAAGTTGTGGCGCAGGCCCAAGGTGTGACCCACCTCGTGTACGGCAAGCTCCTTGAGGGCCTGCATCACCATCTTCTTGAATTCCTCACGGCTCATCGGCTTGGCCCCGGCCTCAGCGGCCGCGGCGCCCAGCGCCAACTGGAGCCCCAAACCCTCGGTCAACTGGCAGACGCAGCGGCGCGGGCTCTCGCCGGAGACGCCCTGACGATGGAGTTCCTGCGCGAACGCCGACTCGGCCGACGCGTTTGCGTCCGCCGTCGCCGGCAGGCGCTCCTTTGCGCGGAGGAAGTCCCACTGGTCCTTCCAGGAGCTGAGGAAGTCGGAGTCGAAGATCAGATCGGCGTCGAGGATCTCGCCGGTCAGCGGATTGACGCGCGAGGGCCCCCTGGCGAAACCGGCCCCCGCGGTGATCCATCGCAGGGTGTTGTAGTTGATGTCCTCGGGATCCCAATCGGCGTCGTCGGGCTGCTGGCGGACCTCGATGGCGTTGGCGAACCCCGCCTTCTCAAAGGCCTTGTTCCATTCCAGCACGCCCTCCCGCATCGGCTTACGGAACTCGAAGGGGATCGTCTTTTCCAGCCAGAAGACGATCGGGCGCCGGGGCGGGGAGAGATCCGCGGAGGCTTCTGCCTTGCGAAGGTCCCAGCGATTCGCGTACCGCACGAAGCGGTCCGCATCGTACTTCTTCGAGTAGTCCTTGATGACCGTGAGGAAATAGCCCACGCGGTCGTCGGCCATGCGCGGGGGGTACCCGGTCTGCGGCAAGAGGCTGATCGAGTAGTGGACGTTGATCGTCACCCCGCGGCTGTCGGCCACGCTGTCGAACCGGATGATCCCGCCCGAGGCG
>CAYGZI010000141.1:4353-11212 GCA_964354245.1 uncultured Planctomycetaceae bacterium | reverse complement strand
CCCGGAAACCCCGGCGGCCCGAACGGAGTTCCACGCTGCCCCGGCATCCCGAACCCCGGCGCCCCCGGCCTCGGACCCGGTGGCTCCGCCCCAGCTTCCCCCAAGAGATCCTGCATCAGACTGTCCACGTCTTCGTCGCCGGGTGCTGCCGCCGTCTCGGAGGGCTTGGCCCCCGGCTTTGCCTCGGGCTTGGCGTCCGGCTTGACCGGCCCGGCGGCTGTTTTCTCCGCGGGCCCCACATCGGTGCTCTTGGACTCAGGACCGCTGGGAGGTTTCCACCAGGGCGTCTTTCCCGCGGGCCCCGCATCGGCGGGCTTCGGGGCCGGCTTGGGCGGAGGGGCCTCGGAGGCGGCGCCAGGGTCGCCTGGGCCGGACTGGATCATTGCCGTCCATGCGGACCGTTGCGACGCGCTTAGGATCCCCGCCAGCTTCTTCTCTGCATCGGCCCGTGCGGCCTCGGCCGCGCGCTCGTCGCTGGAGCCTCTGCGTGCGGACTGTTCCTTCACAATCGCGGCGATCTGAGCCCGCTGCTCGGGCGTGAGTTGCAGCCTCTCGGCGACCTCCGCCTCGGCGAGAAGGGCAGGCCCTTTGCGCTGGCGCCCCAACCGCAACAGTTTCTCCGCCTGCTGTTTGCTCAGGAAGGCCAAGCCTTTGGCTTCCGCGGCCTGCCGGAAGGCCCTGAGCTTTTCGATCCGCGCGGGCGCGGGCAACGTCTTCCACTGCTGGAGCAACCCCACCAGGTCGTACTCCTGGGCGTCGATCAGTTGGCTGAGTTGGCTTCTCTGCTTGTCGGTGAGGCCCAACTGTTCCGCCACAGTCGGCTCGACCGCCAAGGCCAGGACGCCGACGAAATCGGGATCGGCCGCCTCCGTCCAACGGGGCATCCAGGCTACGGCTCCTGCCAGCAGCAGCGCGACTAGTACTTTCGGTGGATTTGTCACGGGACTGAATGTGCGCAAGAGAAAGGGAATGTCTACGGAAGAGTAACCCAAGAGTAAGAACCCTCGGCAGCCTATGGGGTTCCGCCGTCCTGGGGAATCCCATCTCTTTCATGGTAGTCCAATGGATTGCCCCCAGCCAGCGAAATCCAGCATGCTCACTGAGAGTGGAGTGTGCCCGCCTTTAAGATGGGATTCCGAGCCTAGAACTCAAGCCTCCGAAACGCCCGAAACCCCATCCACAAAGGCACGACGGTCGCCAAGACGCCCAGCAGGACGCTTGCGACGGTCCCCGCGATGAGCCACCACCGGACGAATGTCTGGAAACTGGCGAAGCTGGGAAAGATCTGCGCCACCGCGCGCGAGTATTCGGCGCCCAAGTAGAAGTGGCTGGGAATGGCCGTGAGCAACACAATGGCGAGGATGTAGAGGGTGCTCAGAACGAGGTTGAGGGTACCGCCGAACCCCGCGGCGATCCGCGACGGCGAAAGCTCCCGCAGGTTTGGAATCTTCGCCCCCAGGCCCACGGCAATTCCCGAGAGTCCGAAACAGAAGATCAGGCCGGTCAACTGGTGGCTGAGCATGATGAGCGGGTCCACCTGGAGCATGGCGTCGCTCAGCAGGATCAGGAGGCACGCCGGGACAACGGATCCGCCGACGGCGAACGCGAACTTGCTCCAAAGGATGGTCTCGCGGCGGACGGGAAGGAGCCCCAAGAACCAGAAGCGGCGGCCCTCCAGACTGACCATGGGGAACACGAATCGCGTGGTAAACGTCGACAGCAGCAGCCCCACCACGGAAACGTTCAAGAAGCTCACCAGGTTTACCCACGCGCCGTAACCGCTCGTGTCGTAGGTGAAGCGACGGACGTTGAGGAAGTAGAAGCTCAACAGCGCGATGAAGATCAGCGACTGGGACCACTGCTGCGGGTCGCGGCGGAAGAGCCGAAGGTCCTTGACCATCAGCAGACGGATTTGGGGCGACAGAAACCGCGTCGACCCGAGCAGGACCCGGTCGATCCAGGCGACCTTCTTGGAACGGGCGCGGGCGCCGCGGCCGTAGAGCCGGCTGTACGCGCTGCGGTAGACGGCCGCGGCCATCCAAATGGCCAGTTGGCGGAACCAGAGCGCGTTGGCGATCATCAAGGCCAGAAACATCACGGCGTCGGCCAGGTTCCGCTGCGCCGCGTGGAACAATCCGGCGCTCAGCCACCAGCTCGGCAGCAGGCGGTGCTCGGTGATCCGCAGGCGGTCCAACATGCCCTGGAACCAACTCGCCGTCAGGATGTTGCGCTGCGGACCCGTTGCCAGCGACCAGACGCCCCAGAGCCCCGCAACCACCACGACCAGGCACGCGCCCACGAGCACGTGCCACCGGGCCTTGGGGAGGTGGTGGATCACGATCAGGCACGCCAGGGCCCCGATCCCTGCCGGAATGTAAACGAAGGCGACCAGAAACGGCAGCAGCATGGCGAAGAAGTACCAGGGCGCCTCCGAGACCAGGCCGTAGGCCAGGAGCATCGGACTGCCCAACAGCAAAAACGCCCAACTGCTCATGAGAACCGCTTCCTGAAACTTGTTCAGGAAGATCCGCTCCGGGCGCGCGGGCAGGGTCAAGAGCAGGGCCGCGTCGTGGGCCCGGAACAGCGAGCTATAGAGAATAATCGCCGACGAGAAGACCAGCATCACCATGAGGGCCACGAAGAACGTGCCGAAAACGACCTGCACCGTCTCGTCGTGGAGGTCGGGCGCGGGGATCGCGGCCCGCAGAAAGATGAACGCGTGGTAGAAGAGCCAGAAAAGGACGCTCCACAGGATGACGCTGAGAACGAGGACGATCGAAATCCGGAAGCGGGCGTCGCGGAAAGTCTGCACCAGGAGGGTCGAAGCCAGGCGCCGCCGCATGCGCCAGAACGCGCGGGCCTCTTGCTCGGGCGGCACCAGCGGCCGGACCGCGAAGGGGCCGGCCGCGCCGGGCGGCGCCGGAAAAATCTCGCGCGATGGGGAGCCGCCTGCTTCGGAGCTCACATCGGGCCTCACGATGCCGCTTCCGGGAGCGAGGGGCGCTTGCCCGCGGCCCGGGCCGTGTGGTTGTTGGTCCGGTTCAGGAACAGTTGCTCCAGGCTCGTTTGATGGTCCGATCCTTCTTGGCGCAACTGGTCAATCGTCCCGAGGAAGTTCATGCACCCTTGATCGATGATCCCAATCCGGTCGGCGATCTCCTCGGCCAGGCTCAGCGTGTGGGTGGACATGAATACCGTGCCGCCGGAAGTGATCCGCTGACGCAACAAGTCCTTGACCAGCCGGGTGCTCTTGGGGTCCAAGCCCACCATCGGCTCATCGACCACCAGCACCGGCGGATCGTGCAACAGGGCCGCGGCGAAGATCAGCCGCTGGCGCATCCCGTGGGAATACGTCTCCGTGAGGTCGTCGAGAAAATCGTCGAGCTCAAACCACTGGCACTGGCGGGCCATGGCGGAGGCCGTCTCCTCGCGGCCGAGCCCGCGGATCTCGGCCACGAACTCGAGGAACTCCCGGCCCGAGAGTTTGTCGTAGAGGAACGGCTCCTCGGGGACAAAGCCCAGAAAACGAGAGGCCTGACGGGCGTCGAGGGCCGTATCCACGCCGCACACCGAGACGGTCCCCGCCGTGGGCCGCAGCAGTCCCACGAGCATCTTGATGGCCGTGGTCTTCCCCGCCCCATTCGGACCAAGAAACGCAAACAGCTCACCCGGCGGCACCCGGAGGGTCAGGTCGCAAACGGCCACCTTCGAGCCGTATTTCCGCGTGACGTGGTCGAAGTGGATCATTTCATCTCGCCGCGCGCCGATCCGGTAACCAAGAAGGATTATCCCATGAACTAGCGAACGTCGCCAGCCTTGCGGGCCAGCAGAACCGCTTCGTCGTCCGTGGCTCGAATGAAGGTCAGGGTGGAGCGTAGCACGGTCACTTGCTGCTTCAGGACCGCCCCGTCGCTGCGTACCCAGAGCTTGCCGCGCGGGCTGCCCGCGCTGACCAACGCGGATCCCGGATCGCTCCGGTACACCACCAGCCACGTATCCACGAGATTACCGTTCCAGGTGATGGGCGTCTTGGCCTCTACCGAGGCATGGAGCACTTCGCTGGGGCTGGTTGGCGGGCGCAGCGGGCTGTAGACCTCCATCGTCCAACGCTGCCCCTCCCTAGGCCGGGGAACCAGGTACCCCAGCGGGGAGAGGGCGTCGTTGAGCATGACGTTGCGCGGGGCAGGCACATCGGTCTCGTACGGCGGTAAATCTCCGCAGTGAATCGACAGAAGCAGCCGGGCGCCCTCGATCCTCCCCCGCATTCTGACCGCATCCGCCTTGGGCTGAAACCGTATGGTGGATTCAAACTGCGACAACCTCTTCAGAGGATCGAAGATCAGGGTGCTCTGAGCGTCCATGGTCAGACGAATGCCCCGAGGCCCCGACGACTGAAGCACCCCGTGCAGCCATTCCGGAATGACGTCGTCCAACGGGAGTTCCGCGAGATGGATGTCACTGCGGACCTCGGTCAAGCCGTTGGGTAGCGGCGACGTGGAGGTCACGGCCCACCCGAGCTCCGTGCGGTCGTTCCACACCAGATGCCACCCCACCGGGGGGGAATCCCTCTGGACCCCGAGAATCGCCTGGTAATCCGGCGGGTCTCCGACCCAAAACGACGGGACGACCTTCTTCACGACCAGCCAGCCCATCGTGGTCAGCCAGAGCAGCACCACGGTCACGTTGTACCAGCGGCTGTGCATGGGATTCCCTCGACGCTCCGGGTGCCATTGTACCACGAAGATGGCGAAAAGGCGCCTTTTCCTAAAGCCTCCAATCTTCCCGCACTAACGCGTCCGGCCTCGCGACCGGAGCAATGGGCCCCCGGCGGCCGCGGGCAGTTGCAGGTCGATGGCCGAGAATGCCCAGCCAGCACACGCGTGCGGCGCGGCGCTTTGGCGAGGCCCGGCGGCAATCGACATTGCACGAAACCGACGATTCGCAGATATTAGGGCAGCCGGCCAGTCCGCCGGACCGTAGGCCGGTCACTCCGTGACCGGCAATCGGCGGCGCGCCGCCGCTGCTTTGGCTGGCGCGGCGGGACTGCCGGCAAGCACGGAGGCTCAAAACATGCTTAAGGCAACGAAGTCCGCCATCGCGTGTCTCTGGCTGGGAGGGCTGCTGGCCTCCGTCGGCTGCGGCTCGAAAGCCGAGCCCGGCCCCGAGGCAAAGACGGCCGCGATCAACGGCTCAAACGCCGCTTCCGCCGACCCGGCCGGCGCGACTCGGGAGGCCAAGGCCCGCAAACCCCCGTCCGATCCGGTCGTGGCGATCCAGACGAGCCTGGGCGAGATCGTGGTAAAACTGGACGCCCAAACGGCCCCGCTCACGACCGCCGAGTTCCTCGATTACGCCAAGCGGAGACACTACGACCGCACGATCTTTCATCAGGTCATCAAGAACTATGCCATCGTGGGAGGACAGTACCAGCAAGACTTGACATCCCGGCCCCCCCGGACCCCCATCCCCAACGAGGCCGCCCGCTGCCGCCTGAAGAACCGCCGCTTCACCATCGCCATGATGCGGGACCCGGATATCCGGGACAGCGGCACCTGTCAGTTCTTCATCAACGTGGCCGATAACCCCCAGCTCGACCACCAGGACGCCAAGTCGGACCTCAAATTCGGATACTGCGCGTTCGGCGAGGTCATCCAAGGACAGGACGTGGTGGACAAGATCGCTGCGCTGGCGGTCAAGAACGAGGTGAAGGACGGGCGGCCTTTTGAGCAGGTCCCCGTGGAGCCCGTAATCATCCAGCAAGTGACGGTCCGGTGAGGGCCGGCGGCCGGTGTGCCACTGCTTCGCAGAAGCCGTGCCGGCCGTAGTCCGAAGGGAGGAGCCCGATGCCGCACTTCACGTACTTCGTCCAGGGCTGTCCAACGTGCGGACGGCGCCTGCAAATCCGCGTCGAGCACCTGGGGAAGAGGGTCGTCTGCCAGCACTGCCGCGGAGAGTTTACCGCGTGCGACCCCGCGGCCAGGCGATGCGGTGAGGGCCAACGGGCCGAGAGCCTGCTCCACCGCGCCGACGCACTCCTCGACCGCGCGGCAGGGCCGCACAAACACCAACGTCACTCGCGCCCCAAGTGACCTTCGAAGTGTCATTCGGGTCAGGACCCTGTTCCCGCCAGGCGAGCCAGGTCCCCAAAGAACTCCGGGTACGTCTTGGCCGTACACGCCGGGTCGCGGATGACGACTCCGGCAATGCGCAGCCCTGCGACGGCCATGCTCATGGCCATGCGGTGATCGTCGTAGGTCTCGATCGCCGCGCCGCGAAGCGGTCCCGGGACAATCCGCAGTCCGTCGTCGCGCTGGTCCACCTCCGCCCCCAACTTGCGCAGCTCCGTGGCCACCGCGCGCAACCGATCGGTCTCCTTGTGGCGGATATGGCCGACGCCGGTGATCGTGGTGGGGCCGTGGGCAAAGAGTGCGACCGCGGCAAGCGTCTGCACCGTGTCGCTGATGGCGCTCATGTCCGCCGCGATGCCGCGGAGCGGACGGCCGCGGACCGCGATCGAGTCCGGCCCGTAGCGGACCTCGCAGCCCATTTGCGCCAGGCACCCGCAGAAGGCGACGTCGCCTTGGAGGCTGCTCTTGGAGAGCCCCTCGACGGTGATCTCGCCGCCGGTGACGGCGGCCGCGGCGAAGAAGTAGCTGGCCGCCGAGGCATCCGGCTCGATCGCATATTCCCGGCCGCGGTACCCCCGGCCCGACGGAACCGTGAACCGGCGCAAGCCTTCGTGCTCCACCGCGACTCCAAAGGCGGCCATCACGGCCAGCGTCATCTCCACGTACGGCCGGGACACGAGCTCGCCGTCCACGAGCAGCTCCACCGGCCGGCGGGCATACGGCGCAGCCAG
>CAYGZI010000141.1:0-4343 GCA_964354245.1 uncultured Planctomycetaceae bacterium | reverse complement strand
AACGTTGCCCGCCACCCGGGCCATTCCCCCCGGCAAACCGGCCGCACGGACGATGACCGGCGGACAGCCGTTGGCCAATTCGCTGCGGGCATCGACCCCAAGTTGTCCGAGCGTCTGCAAGAGGTCCCCGATGGGACGCTGGCGCATCCGCGGCGCGCCGTCGATGCGGAACGTCCCGTGCCCCAAGCTCACCAGGGCCGTGAGAAACCGCATGGAGGTGCCGCTGTTGGCCGCGGACAAGTCGGCGGTTTCCGCCGGGATCTGCCCGCCGCACCCGCGGACGCGGATCGTCCTTTGCGCCGGATCGTGGACGACGGGCCCACCCAGTTTCGCCAAAGCTTCGGCCATGACGCGGGTGTCTTCGCTGTCCAGGGCCCCGGTCAACAGGGATTCTCCTTCGGCCAGCGCGGCGCAGACCATCGCCCGGTTGGTAAGACTCTTCGACCCCGGCGGGCGGATCGACCCGTGGATCGGCCCACTCGGCCGGATTTCAATCGTTTCCACCATCGCTCATCTTCACAAAGCTGATTGCTGACGGCTGATAGCTATTTTCCATAAGAACCGATTGCTGCGGAAGTAGATCGCCCCGTCGGCCACGGCCGGAGAAGCTAAGATCCCGGAGTCGATCTCGCCCTTCCCCACCAACACCCCTTCCTTCCCGAGTTCCACGACGTACACCGTCCCGTCGTAGCTCACCGCGTAAAGCCGGCCGCCGGCGATCACCGGCGTCGCCCAAACCGGATCCTTCAATCGCGTCTTCCACAGGATCTCCCCGCTGGACGCATCGCCGCAGACGAGAATCCCCGCGTCCCGGATCGTGTAGACCCGGCCGTCGTACACCACAGGGCTGATATTCTTGCACGAGAGGCCGGGTTTCGCCCAAAGGACGCCGACGCTTCGCGCCGCCGGATCGTAGCGCAGCGCCGTCAACCTGTCGGACGCGACGTAGATGCGGTCCCCCACCGTGGCGGGCGAGGAGAGCGTCGAGCAACCGGCTTCGTGGTCGAACACCGTCTTCCCGGTCCTCGGCTCGATGCCCGTGAGCCGTGATCGCGACTGCACCAGCACGATCTCTTCGGACGCGGACTTGGTCCGCATCAAAGTCGGCGAGGTCCAGGTGGGCTCCCACGGCCGGTCGATCTGCCACCGCGTCTGGCCCGTGGCGGTGTCGATCCCCGCGACGAAGGACTTCGCGTGGCCCTCCAGTTGCACGACGACCGTGTCTCCGACCGCCAGCGGCGAGGAGGCCATGCCCACGTCGTTCCGCGTGGTCGGCGACTCGTATCCCAGCCCGCGGAGCCACTGGAGGTTCCCGTCCAGGTCGAAGCACGCGAGGTCATTCGACGAGAAGAAGGCGAATACGAGGCGTCCGTCGCTGGCGGGCGTGGCGGCCGCCACGCCGCCGAACGGATTGCACAGCGTGGCCCCGGTCGCCCACAAGCGCCGCTCCCAACGAAGCTTGCCCGACGCGGTGTCGAAGCAAAGCACGTGCAACCGCTCCTGTCGCGGGCCGGTGGCCGCCGTGACGATCACCCGTCCGGCCACGACGATCGGACTCGACGGCCCGGTCCCGGGAAGCGGCGCCTTCCAAGCGACGTTCTCCGTCGGGCCCAGTCGCGTGGGCAGGTTCTTTTCGTCGGAGACGCTCGTATTGTCCGTGCCGCGGAAATGCCGCCAGTCGGCGCCAGCGCAGACGCAGGTGTACGACAGCACCACTAAGCTGGAAACAAACGCGAAGCACGAAACCCGAAATCCGAAATCCGAAACAAATCGGAATCTCCAATTCCGAATGTGCGAAACGGCCGGCTGGAGGTTTTGGATCTCCGTTTTCGTCATTGGGATTTGTTTCGGATTTCGGTTTTCAGATTTCGGATTTCTTGTGGCAGGATCGCCCCGCCGTCGCCCTCGCAGACCCGCAACTGGAAGTCCCACTTTCGGGCCCAGTCCTCCTTCAGATCGTTCTGGCAGGCTTTCACGAGAATCACATTCCGGCCGGACTCCAGCGTCACCGTATTGACGTACTGATCCGGATCGGAGCCGCTGTGATAAACGCGGTACTGGTTGACGGGCTTTCCGTTGAGCCAGAGCTTGATGGCGTTCATGGAGGTCAGCCGCAGTTGGACCTCTTGCCTCGCCGGGGACACGAACTCGGCCACGGCGTAACCGGCCACGGCCTTCTGTTCCCCGAGAGCCTTGTTGAAATCCACGGTGCCCAGATCGTCGGTGGCAGTAAAATCGACCCAGCGCACGGCTTCCTTCTTGCCAGGGTACGCGGCATCCAGGCGGATCTCGCGCTCGGGCGCATAGACGGCATCGAACCCCTTTCCACCCGTGTTGTCGAAGGGCCCGATGACCTTCCAGCGGACCACGTATCCAAGCTGCCGCGGAAGGTCGACCGTATCCCCGAGCTTGCGCAGCCGCCCGGCCAGCAGCCGGACCTGATCCAGGTCCCGGGCTGCGGCAATGGCCTGCCGATAGAGGGCCGCGGCCTCGGCGGGCTTCTCGGCCTTCGCCGCAGCCTCGGCCTGCCCGATCAGCCGCGCGACCGCGTCGCGACGAATCTCCATGCTCGGATCGCGAAGCATCCCGGGGAGCAGCCGCCCGGACGCCTTGGGATCCACGCGGACCAGCCACTCATACGCCAGCCGCCTTGCCCGGGGTGCATGACCCGTCTGGTGGAGGAACTCCTCCAAGGTTCCGGCCGGAAGCGAGCCGCCGCGCTGGAGCTGCCGCTCGGCGATGGCGTCCACGGCAGCGGCGATCCAGTTGGTGGCAAGCGGACCGGCCCCCTTCATCCCCGCCAGGATCGCCGGCAACTGGGCGGCGTCGGCCTTCGCGAGTTGCTGCCACGCCTGCGTCGCTTCACGGTGCCCGACCCCGCTGGGCCCCACGGCCCGGAGCCTTGCCAGCGCGGTTTCCACGTCTACGGCCTGACCCCGGGCCGTGCCGACCAGAACCGAAAAGACAACGCAAATCGCCCAATGCCACGTTCTCATAGAATGCACTGTCTATGTCCATCCGGGGGTGTTGGCGTCAAGAAGTCGCCATTATACTGGATCGGTGCTCCGCAGGCGACCCGACCACGGCCATCCCCGTTTAGCCGGCGGGCTTGCCCGCCGGGAAACGGTAGGGTGCGAGAGTAGCCATGAGCGCCAATTCGCCCATCACCTACGATTTCGTCGCCCCGCAGCGGATCGTCTTCGGTTGGGGACGCCGCCGGGAAGTGGGCGGGCTGGCCCGCAGCCTCGGACGCCGGGCCTTCGTAATCTGCGGCGCCCCGGTCCTGACCGAAGGGGGTATTCTCGGGCAGATTACCGAGGCCCTCCGGGCTGACGGCGTCGAGGCGGTCTTCTTGGAGACCATCGTCCACGAGCCGGAGGTCGAAGACGTGGATCGCGTGGCGGGGGTGGTCCGCACTGCGGGCTTGCGGGCCGGCGATTTCATCCTGGCGATCGGCGGCGGGGCGGCCATCGACCTGGGCAAGGCCGTCGCCGCCATGGCCACCAACGCGGAAAGCCCCACGGTCAAGGATTACCTGGAAAACGTAGGCCGCGATCTGAAGCTGCTCAAAGACCCCTTGCCCGTCTTGGCCATGCCGACCACGGCCGGCACCGGCGCCGAGGCCACCCGCAACGCCGTGATCTCATCCTACGATCCAGCGTTCAAGAAGAGTCTCCGCTCCGAGAGGATCCTGCCGCGGATTGCCCTGGTGGACCCCGAGCTGACCGTGACCGTCCCGCCGGCCACCACGGCCGCCAGCGGCATGGACGCAATCACGCAGCTCATCGAAAGCTTCATCTCCCGCAAGGCCCAACCCATCCCGCAGGCCCTGGCCATGGACGGGCTCAAGAAGGCCATTCCGGCCATCGCCGAAGCGGTGGAGAACGGTTCCTCGCAGCCGGCCCGCGAGAAGATGGCCCACGCCGCCATGCTCTCCGGCATTTGCCTGGCGAATTCCGGGCTGGGCATGGCCCACGGCGTGGCCGCGGCGTTGGGCGTTCACTGCCGCGTGGCCCACGGCGTGGCCTGCGCCCTGATGCTGCCGGTGGCCCTGCGCGTGAATCGCGAGGTGCGCCAGGCGGAGTTGGCCCGTCTGGCCCACCTCCTCTTCGGCAAAGGCCCGTCTACGACCCCGGAAGAAGCGGTAGAAACCCTCATTCAGGAAATCTCGAATCTCTGCGACCGGGTGGGCGTGCCGCGGCGGCTCTCGCAGCTCGGCGTGACACAAGAGCAAATCCCGGAGATCGTCAAGAGTTCCCGCGGCAGCAGCATGGCGGGCAATCCCCGCGAACTCTCCGACGCCGAGCTGGCCGCCATCCTGGAGGAAATCCTGTGATCCTCGC
>CAYGZI010000140.1:0-11216 GCA_964354245.1 uncultured Planctomycetaceae bacterium | reverse complement strand
AATTCGGGCTGAGCTACCTTTGCCTGGTTCCATCGACCCTTTACGGGCCGGGCTATCACACCGACGGCCGGCAACTGCACTTCATCTTCGACCTGATCCGCAAGATCATGGCCGGCAAGCTGCTGGGCGCGCCGGTCGTCCTTTGGGGCGACGGCTACCAGCGCCGCGAGCTGGTGTTTCGCGACGATTTCGTGCAAATCGCCTTGCGCCTGGCCGCGTCGGTGGAAAACGACCTGGTGAACGTGGGGGCGGGCGAGGAGTTTGCGATCCGCGAGTTCGCCCAACGGATCTGCCAGCAGGTGGATTACCCGTTTGACCGGATCGTGTTCGACACGGGCCGTTACGTGGGGGCGCGATCCAAGTGCCTGGTGACCTGGAAGCTTCGTCAATACCTCCCCGATCTCCGGCTCACGCCGCTTGCCGAGGGATTGGACCGCACGATCCGCTGGTTCTGGTCGCATCGGGACCTGCTCGTGCGTCCGGATCCGCAAGTCGCGTCGTCTTCGCCGCCGCAGGCGCCCGGGGGGCTGGAATCCTTGCAGGGGCCGCTGACTCTCGATCCGGCGTCCCGGGGCGGCGTCTTGGACCCGGGGTGGCCCGCGCCTTCGGTCGCTCGTTCGTGGGGGGATTCATGATTATCACGCAAACCCCGCTGCGCATCAGCTTCCTCGGCGGAGGCACGGACTATCCGGAGCACTTCCTCCGCCACGGTGGCGCCGTGCTGGGAACCGCCGTGGACAAATCGGCCTATTTCGCCATGTCCCGGTTCTACAGCAGGCTGTTCGACTACTCGATCCGCATCGCCTACCGGCAGGTCGAGTGCGTGCGCTCGATCGACGAGTTGCAGCACGCGCCGTTCCGCGAATGCCTCCGCTGGACCGGCATGGCCCAGGACATCGAGATCAACCACTCCGCCGAGATGCCCGCATTCACCGGGCTGGGCTCCTCCTCCTCGTTTGTCGTGGGCCTGCTCAACACGATCTACACCTTCCAAGGCCGGCCCGTGCCGCCGCTCGACCTGGCCTACGAGGCGGTCGAGCTGGAGCGCGGCGCGCTCAAGGAATCAGTCGGCTGCCAGGACCAGACCCTGGCGGCCGTGGGCGGGTTCAATCTGATCGAGTTCCGCGGGATGCACGACTTCGCGGTCCATCCCGTCCCCTTCAGTCCCGAGCGGGTCGAGCAGTTCGACAACCACTTGCTCGTGTTCTTCACCGGGGTCAAACGCCGGGCCGAGGAGTTTGCCGCCCGGCAGGTCCAGCGGGTCCGGCAGAATCTCAACCGTCTGGCCGGGCTCCGCGCCCTGGTGGACGAGGGCTACGACGTGCTGGCCGGCACCGGCAGCCTCGCCCGGTTCGGCGCCTTGCTCCACCGCGGATGGCTGCTGAAACGCGGGCTCGATAGCGCAATCACCAACGACACGATCGACGAGATCTACCGTGCGGGGCTGGAGGCCGGGGCCCTGGGGGGAAAGCTCCTCGGCGCCGGCGGCGGCGGCTTCCTCCTGCTGTTCGTCCCGCCCGAGCGGCACGCGGCCGTGCGCCAGCGGCTCGCCCACCTCCAGGAGGTCGAGTTCAAGACCTGTGCCCCCGGCAGCCGTGCGATTCACTGCGGCGCCCAGCGCCAACTCGCCGCCGCCGGCCCCGCCTTGCCCAAGGCCGCATGACCCTCCCAACGCTATGACACCCTTGCCAGCCGACCTGCCCGTGGTGATCCTCGCCGGCGGCCTCGGCACGCGCCTGCGGACCGTGGTGGCCGACCGGCCTAAGGGCCTGGCGCCGATCGGCTCCCGCCCGTTCCTGGAAATCCAGATCGAGCTGCTTTGCACCCAAGGGGCCCGAAGGTTCGTCCTTTGCGTGGGGCACCTGGCCGGGCACGTCCAGCGGGCCTTGGGCGACGGGCGCCGATTGGGCGTGCGGATCGACTACTCCCGCGAGGGCGACCGGCTCTTGGGCACCGCCGGGGCCCTGACGCGGGCCGACCGCTTCTTCCGGCCGGATGCCCTGGTCCTCAACGGCGACACCTACTTCGCTCTCGACTACGGCCGGCTCGTCCAGCGCCATCGCGCCGAGCGGCGCAGGGTGGGCGTGCTGGCCACGATCGCCCTGGCCCGGGCTCCCGACGCGACCCGCTACGGAAGCGTCACCCTCGACAGCAGCGGGTCATCCATCGTTGGCTTCGCCGAGAAGCAGACCGTCGCGCCGGGCGCCGTGGCCTGGCTGAACGCAGGCGCCTACGTGGTGGAGCGGGAGGTGATCGACCGGCTTGCCCCGGACCAACCCTGCTCGCTGGAGCGCGAGGCGTTTCCAGAAGTGCTCCGCTCCGGCGGCCGGATCGCTGCCTTGACCAGCGAAGAGCCGTTTTTCGATATCGGCACGCCAGAGGGGCTGGAAACCTTCGCCGCATTTTACGCCGGTCTGTCCGGCGCCTGTCAAACTCCACATCGCATGACCGCGTAAAGGAATTTGCCGATGGGACTGAGGCCGGCCGTGTTCTTGGACCGCGACGGCGTGGTGATCGAGGACGTCCACTATCTGGCCGACCCCTCGCAGGTCCGTCTGCTGCCTGGCGCCGCAGAGGCGATCGCCCGGCTGAACCGGCTGGGCATCCCGGTCATCGTGGCGACCAACCAGGCCGGCGTTGCCCACGGGCTTTTTCCCGAGTCCCACGTCGCGGCGGTCCATCGCCGGCTCGACGAATTGCTGGCCGAGCACGATGCCCACGTCGACCGCTACGACTATTGCCCGCACCATCCGGCGGCGGCGGTTCCCCAGTACCGCCTGGCCTGCGCGTGCCGCAAGCCGTCGCCCGGGATGCTGCTTCGCACGGCAGATGAGTGCGGAATCGATCTGGGGCGGTCCTACCTCGTGGGCGACAAGCTGAGCGATCTGGAAGCGGGCCGTCGCGCCGGCTGCCGCGTCCTGTTGGTCCGCACGGGCTACGGCGCGGAGACGGAAGGACGCTTGGACCAACGGGGCCTCGACCGCGTCCCGGTCGCTGCGGACTTGGGCCGGGCCATAAGCGACCACGTTTTGCAGGACGCGTTGTTCCTCAAGCCGATCGACGTTCGCGCGGCCTGATCGCCCGATCCGGCCCGTGCCGTTGACACGGGCAGTGCCGCGAGAACAATAGTCGTCTATCGGCCCCTTGTCGAGTGTACCACTGCTTGCCGCCAGGCAAGTAGTGGCACACGGCACAGGCCAAAACAACCTGGAGAGCCACACCATGCGACACCGAATCGTATCGTTCATCTTGACCGTGGCCGCCGTGCAGCCCTGGATTGCGTTTGCCGCGGCCGGCGAGCCGACGTTCCGCCGGCACGACATCAATCCCGACTCCACCTACTGTGCCTGCGCCGCCGTGGACGTCAACCGCGACGGGCGCCTGGACATCGTCTCCGGCGGGTGGTGGTACGAGGCGCCAAGCTGGAAGAAGCACCCCTTGCGCGACGTGCCCATGATCCGCGGCCGCTACGATGACTACTCAAATCTGCCGCTGGATGTAAACGGCGACGGCTGGATCGACCTCGTGAGCGCCAACTACCGCAGCGAGACCCTCTTCTGGATCGAGAACCCCGGCAAGCGCCCGGGCCCTTGGCCAACCCACGTCATTGAGAAGCCGGGCCCGATGGAAACGGCCCGCCTGGAGGACATCGACGGCGACGGGCAGCCGGACGTGCTGCCCAATGGGATGCAGTTCGCGGCGTGGTGGGAGCGCGTCCGCGGTCCAAAGGCCCTCACCCCCGGCCCCTCTCCCGCAAGCGGGAGAGGGGAGTTGTCGCTGCGCGACCGCAAGGTGGAGGGACCCGAGGCAAGCGACGCAAAAGGCTTCCGCTGGGTCCGCCACGACCTGCCCATCGAGGCCGCGGGCCACGGCATCGGCTTCGGCGACGTCAACGGCGACGGGCGCGGCGACATCGTCACGGCCAAAGGCTGGCTCGAAGCTCCCGAGGACCGCCGCGGCGGCAAGTGGCGATGGCACCCGGAGTTCAAGCTCCACCCCGACGCCAGCGTGCCGATCCTGGTCTACGACGTGGACGGCGACGGCGATAACGACCTGGTCTGGGGCCGCGGCCACAACTACGGGCTCTTCTGGCTGGAGCAGGTGCGCCAGCAGGATGGCAGCCGCCGCTGGGTGCAGCACGAGATCGACACCCGTTGGGCCCAGCCCCATTCGCCGCTCCTGGCCGACCTCGACAACGATGGCCGGCCCGAGCTGGTCGTTGGCAAGCGTTACATGGGCCACGACGGGCGCGACCCGGGCGAGCTGGAGCCGCTCTGCATCTACTGGTACAAGTTCGACCGGGCCGCCAAGACCTGGCAGCGGCACACGATCTCCTCCGGCGGCCGCGCCGGTTGGGGTTTAGACCCCAAGGCCGTGGACCTCGACGGCGACGGCGACGTGGACCTGTTGGCCCCCGGCCGCAGCGGGCTCTATTGGTTTGAAAATCTCACGGTGGAGAAGAAGAAAGGATGAGGGATGAAGGATGAAGCGCGCCCGCTCAGGCGTGGCCCCGTGTCTTCCCCTTTCATCCTTCATCTCTTCTTGTTGACGGGGTAAATGCCCCCAATTAGAATGCGCTTGCTGGCACGCATTCAGCTTGCTTGGAGGGCCCAATCATGCGGCAGTGGATCAGGCAACTCGACCGCATCCTCCGCGGGGAGGCAACACGGGCAATCGACCTTCGCGAGGGGACGATCCCCATTCCGGCCACCGGCATTGCCGTGGTCGTCGCCGTCTTGGCGGCGATCTACGGGATGTGCATGGGCTCGTTCGCCCTGTTCCGCGAGGGTGGGCCGTCGCTGATTCAGTTCTTGGCCGACATCGTCAAGGTCCCGGCCCTGTTCTTTCTCACGCTGGTGGTGACCTTTCCCTCGCTCTATGTCTTCAATGCGCTGGTCGGATCGCGGCTGGGCGTGCTGGCCGTGCTGCGGCTTTTGACTGCCGCCCTGGGGGTCAACCTGGCGGTCCTGTCCGCGATCGGGCCGATCGTGGCGTTCTTCGCAGTGTGTACGACGAGCTACGAGTACATGGTCCTGCTCAATGTGGTCGTGTTCGCTGTCTCAGGGGGGCTCGGGCTGACGTTTCTGCTTCAAACGTTGAATCGATTGAGCGTCGCCGGAGCTCGCCAGGAGCCGCCGAGTGCGCCCTTGCCGCCTCCCGCTGTGTCGTCGCCTCCCGGGGCCTCGGCCCCGGCTGGAGGCGAGCCTCAGACTGCCGCTCCCAAGGAGACTCTCCCAGTCCCCGGCCCCCTCGATCAGCTTCCCGGACACGTGCTGGGCCGGCACGTCAAGACCGTGTTTGGCTGCTGGGTCCTGATCTTTGGACTCGTCGGGGCGCAGATGGGCTGGGTCCTGCGCCCGTTCATCGGGGCGCCGCACCAGCCGTTCCAGTGGTTCCGGGCCCGTGAGTCCAGCTTCTTCGAGGCGGTTTGGCAGACCTTGCGGCACTTGTTCCCCTGAGGCGGCCATGCACGCCTTTCTGCTTCACGCCGACGACGTGCTGCGCAGGCGGCTCTGGGCAGCCGGGAAGGGGGCCAGCCCGTCCTCCGTGGGCCGGCTCGCCGCCGACGTGGTAGTGTTCGGCCTCTTCTACGGCGCGGTGATGGGCACGTTCGGCGGTGTCTTGGGCGACCGCTTCTGGCAGATCTGCTACTCCGCCCTGAAGGTGCCGCTGTTGCTCCTGGCGACATTTTCGCTCGGACTCCCCTGCTTCTTCGTCCTCAACACGCTCCTTGGGCTGAGGCGCGATTTTGCCGAGGCACTGCGTGCCCTGCTCGCGGCTCAGGCGGGGCTGGCCATCGTTCTGGCTTCCCTGGCCCCACTGACGGTGTTCTGGTACGTCTCCTCGGGCGACTACCAGCACGCCTTGCTCTTTAACGGCCTGCTGTTCGCCGTGGCCAGCTTTGCCGCCCAGGGACTGGTCCGCGCGTACTACCGGCCCTTGGTGGCCCGCAACCGGCGCCACCGCTGGATGCTCTGGACGTGGCTTGGGCTTTACGTGTTCGTGGGCATTCAGATGGCGTGGGTGCTTCGGCCGTTTGTCGGAGCCCCGGGTCAGCCGGTGCAGTTCTTTCGCGCCGCGAGTTGGGGCAACGCCTACGAGGTCGTCCTGCGGCTGGTGTGGACGGCGGTCTTTGGCTGACCGCGTCCCGCGGGAATCGACACTTTTTGGGGGACGGAATGGCCTTTCGTCCCAACTCTGAGCGCACGTCAAGCGGATACCGATGTCTCTGGTTGCAGGAGCCTCGCGTACTCCAACCGGGGGGCGACGTATGGGCCGCCGAATACCCCGACCGCCTTGTCCTCCCTTGCCGAGTGGGCCCGCCGCACCAGTCGGGTGCAGCGGCATCTTGTTGCGTCGGCGAGGAAGCGGGTTATCATAGACTTCAGGTCCAGTGGGCTTCACTCAAGGCTGGTCTGCGCAGACCTCGGCATCCTGGGCTTCTTCCGCGAGGAAGGGAGCTTACGGCCATGTCGTGGATTGGATGGCTTGTCCTCGGCGCTCTGCTTGCCGTGGTCGTCGCGGTGCTGCGGGGGCTTGTGCAACTTCTGTCGTGGTTCGTCGAAGAGTTCATTCCCGAACCCAGAGACGCCGGACACCTCAAGGCGAAGGGGCGGCCCCCAAAGGCAGAACCCAATGGAGTCGCGCGGACGCACGAGGCGAAGCACGAGCACGCACACGCGGACAGACCGACTGTCCACCTGCCGGTCGGGACGGTCGGCCGGGTCCGCAGGCCCTCTCGCTTCGGCAGGTTGTTGAAAAGGCTGAAGATTGCAGTTGCCAAGAAGAGCTTCGACTACTGGGTCGCCACGGCACTATCCGAGGACGATCCGGAGATGAAGATCAAGTGTCTTTCCAAGGCACTGAAGCTGAACCCGGATTACCTTCCAGCCTGGGGCATGAAGGGCAACGCCCTGCTCGGTCTTGGGAGATACGACGAAGCGATCCAGTGCTTCGATAAATCGCTGGAGCTTCACCCCAGCGCCTGGATGTGGCACAGGAAGGGAGACTGCTGCTACCATCTGGGCAAACCGGAAGAAGCGCTGCAATGTTTCCACAAGGCGCTGGAGACATGTCCGGACCAGGATCGCCAGTTGCACGACGACGTCGCCCGCACGATAAGGCTGGTGGAGCACGAGCTGCCGGGTGCGAAGGCGTCGTAGCAGCTCTCCCGCCCGCTGGAGAGGGGAGTTATTGTCCGACGGCCGTTTAGCTTTCCGGGTTGTCCAGCAGTTCTTGCAGGCGCGAGGCCAGTTCGGGCGGGAAGCGCCCGCACCAGGCGGCGTCGATCAGGCCCACGTCGATCAGGTCGCGGAGGTGCATCCGGTCTTTGTCGCGGAAGGAGGTGAGCTTCATGCGCACCAGGGCTTCCAGGTCGAGAATGCGAAAGGCGGCGGTCTGCTCCGATTCCTCCACATCCGGTGCCGGGAGCAGATACTCGCGGCGGACCTTCTCGCCGGCAAAGACGACGTGGATCGCGTCGCGGGCCTTCGCTTCCGGGCCGTCGAGAAACATCTCGACGCCGGCAGCATGGCGGCGGACAAAGCCGGCCTCGGCCAGGGCCGTTGCGGCGGCGTCCAGGTCGCTGCGGCGGATCAGAATGTCCACGTCCTGCGTGTTGCGTACCGCCGCCTCGTCCACGCGCGAGACCCAGGCGGCCACCGCGTTCCCGCCGGCCACGGCATAGGAAATCCCCGCCTTCTCCAGCGCAGACGCCGCGCGCACGAGCCGCTGGCGCACCTTCTCCACGGCTTGGATCATCCTTTCCCAGGAAACGTCGCCATACCGGGCCCGGGACATTGCGATGGCTCCGGATCGAGCCGCCCCATCCATTGTAGCACGAATGGCCACCGCGGCGCAGCAGAGGGAGCCCGAGAAGAGCCTGCTCCCCGTCCGACCGGGAAGGGCCCAACGGAGAGCAGAATAAGTCGCGCTATGCGCGCATGTCCGGCTTTCGGCCATCAGCCGTCAGCTTTCAGCCCTCGGCATTCAGCATTCTGATAGCTGAGAGGCTGATGGCTTCGTTTGCGGCCGTTAGGGCGAATCGACAGACCTCCAAAGTCTCGGAGACTTTGGAAGTCTTGTCGATTGCCGTACTAAGGGTTCTGTAGGACGCAATGCAATTCCGTCCTACTTGCCCTCCTTACCAGCGGCGGCCGCCGCCGCCACCGCCACCGCCACGGCGGGGACGATCGGTCTTGGGCCGGGCCTCATTGACGGTGACCGACCGGCCGCTGATCTCGCGGAGGTTGAGCTCCTTGATCGCAGTGGCCGCCGCGGCGCCGTCGGGCATCTCGACGAATGCGAAGCCGCGGGGGCGGCCCGTCTCGCGGTCCTTGACGATGTTCACGGTCGCCACGGCGCCGTATTGGCTGAACGCCTGCCGCAAGTCCTCCTCGGTGGCGCTGTGCGCCAAGTTGCCCACGTAAATGCTAGTCATGCTAAGGCTCCTTCGACGGTAAAGCGGTCACAGCGGCCTGACGTTCTGGGCGCGGGGGCCTTTCGGGCCGCGCCCTTCTTCGTAAGTCACCCCTTGTCCGACCCGCAGCGCTTCGATGCTCGTGCCCTCGACGGCGCTGTGGTGGAAGAATAATTCGCCCCGTTCTCCCTCGATGAATCCAAAACCTCTGTCAGCGATCACCTTTTTGATCGTCCCTTGCGGCATAGAGCCACTCCTTCAAGAAAACAGTGAAAAACGCACACCGGCCGGGATGACTTCACCCAGAGCCCCTTCTCGTTAAGGAAGATCGCGGCCGAACGCTAGAGGGAGAAAATCAACCGCAATCGGGAGATCGGCGCGCTTACCAGAAGGCTGCCGCTACGCGAATCGCAGGGTGACCAGAACGAGAGCACTTGGAATCAGTCGGGGCTCACATCCACTTCTCACCACTATCGTGAGTATCATAGCACGTGGGCCGGGCAAAGGGAATGGGGGTTTGCCGTGGGCGGGAGCCGGCCCGCCGGGGCAGCACCCCTCGCCTGGCGGCCATTCTCCATTCGGGGGGAAACGGTTCGCCGGAAGAACTGGCCCTGCTTCAAGTGCCGCGTCTCCGCGCACGATTTGGGTGTGGTGCTTGGGCCCGGGTGTCGGTAGAATGTTCGTTCGCATTACTGCTGCCCCCAGGGCCTGCGCCCAGTTTGGGGCCGGAGAAGGTGGGCCGGAAAAGGTGACGGGCACCTTTTGCAGCGGGCAACGGATCGGATGACTCATGGCATACGCGGCCGAACCGACTCCTCACACCTTCCATATCCCGGTGATGGGCACCGGCTTCATGATCGACGCCCCGTTGCGGGTCGCCAAATACGGCATCTCGTCGGTGATCTCCCTGGTGGACGACGTGCTCATCGAGCAGATGCGGAGGTTCCACTGCGAGAGGGCAGGGGAGCCTTACGTGGAGATCCGAGGGCAAGATGAAGATTTTCGAGCCCGCCGGATCACGGCCTACCTAAACCTCCTGGAACACCTGGTCCGCCAGCAGGTCGAGGCGTTGCAGGCCTCGCCCTTCGAGCCCGGAAGCGAGATCACCCGCTATTACGAGATGCTGCCCGAGTCGCCGCTTGCCCGGGCCTACCGCGACATGCTGGCGACCGCCGACCCCGACCAGCGGACGCGCAAGGAGGAGCTTCTCCGCGGGCTCGCCGTGCCCGGTAGCATTGACGTCAACATCATGTCCAAGGGAGACCGCGACGCGTATCGCAACGGCCAGAAGCTGCCGCCGAAGTACAGCGATGCCTCGGCGGCCCTGCGAGGTTTTGCCGAAAGCGATTTGAGCTCGTCGATCATCTTCTCTGCGGGCATGAACCCCCGGTTGTACGCGTACATTGCCGAGTTCAGCGACTTCTTTCCCGACGGGAACGGATGGCTGAAAAAGAAGATCGTTCTCAAGGTCAGCGATTTCCGGTCGGCAGAGGTGCAGGGGAGGTTTCTTGCCAAGCGCGGGTTGTGGGTCTCGGAGTACCGCGTGGAGTCGGGCCTGAATTGCGGGGGCCATGCCTTTCCGACCAAGGGCCTGTTGTTGGGGCCGATCCTGGAGGAGTTCCGGCAGAAGAAGGAGGAACTGGTCCAGGCCCTGCACGGCACTTACGTCAAGGCCCTTGCCGGGCGAGGGCGCAAGGCTGGTCCGCTGCCGCACGCCGTCCGGATTACCGTGCAGGGTGGCATCGGGACCGCCGAGGAAGACGCGTTCTTGAGAACGCACTACGGCGCAGACGGCACCGGCTGGGCCACTCCCTTCCTGCTGGTGCCCGAAGTGACCAACGTGGACGACGAGCTTCTGGCAAAGCTCTGCACGGCCAACGACGGCGAGGTTTTCTTGAGCGACAGTTCGCCGTTCGGGCTGCCCTTCTGGAACTTGCGCAACTCGGCCAGCGAGGAGGCCCGCCGCCGCCGGATCGCGGAGAACCGGCCCGGAAGCCCCTGTCGGAGGGGTTTCGTGCGGTTGTTCAACACGGAATTCACGCCCCAGCCGATCTGCACGGCATCGCGACAGTACCAAGAGATGAGGCTCCGGCGGCTCGCCTCCGAAGACCTGACGGACCAGCAGCGGGCCGCAATCCGGGAAGAAGTCCTCGCCAAGTCCTGCATCTGCCACGACCTGGCCGGCGGGGCCACGCTCAAGACCGGCATTGACCCCGCGGCCACGCCCGCCGTTTGCTGCGGCCCCAACATCGTGAACTTCTCCAGGATCGCCACGTTGGAGGAGATGGTCGGGCACATCTACGGCCGGGGGTCGCTGTTGACCAATCCCGACCGCCCGCACATGCTCGTCCGGGAGCTGGCCCTCTATATCGACTATCTCTGCGACTTGCTCAGGAGGTACTCGCTGGGGCTCTCTACGTGTACACCCGAGCATTTCCGCGAGTTCAAGGAGAACCTGCTGGGCGGCATCGAGCATTATCGGCAGTTGGCCGACGAGTTCGACGCCCCGACGCAGACCAGGTTTCTCGACGACCTGGAGAAGCTTCGCCAGTCGCTGGAGGCGGCGGAGTTGGCGGCAGTCTGAGCACCCGTAGGCTGGGGCGACAGCCCCTTTGCGTGATCGAACGATCGCCGCAAGGTCTTCCCGTCGATGGCCACCACCTTGCCTCCGGTCGCTCGGTGCAGGGCCGCCGCCCAACGCATAAAGCATTCCTGGAACTTCCCCGGATCAATCATCGCCAGCACCCGCGAGAACGTGTCGTGCGAGGGGATGCCGTTGGGCAGTTCCAAGAACCGT
>CAYGZI010000139.1:0-11231 GCA_964354245.1 uncultured Planctomycetaceae bacterium | reverse complement strand
GGCGCGATAGTCGGTGTCGTCGTAACGGCCGTGTTCGTAGCACAGATCGACGAGGGCCTGGAGGTCCAGCGACACATCGGCATCGGTCTGGCGAAGGGGAATGGGAATGACAGGGAGCCGCTCGCGGAGCGGCGCACGGTAGAGTTCGCCGATCCACGGCTTCCATCCACGGCGAACGCAGATCTCATAGGTCGTGCGCAGGGACGCGGGGATCAGCCCCCGCGGCACGGAGAAAGCACGGCGGCCCGTCCGCGTCAGGTCGATCTCGACCAGGCTGGCCGCCGCCGCGATTACCTCGCGCTGCTTCGTCAAGTACTTGTCTTGTCCCTCTCCGGGAACCTTGTTGGTCGGGCTGAGGAACTCAATCACCGTGACAACACGATTTCCCGAACGGACGTCAACGATCTCCAGGTACCCCTCTGTAACTTCTTCGTCGCCGAGGTGGATCAGCACGGGCTCGGCGACAGCCACGCCCGCGGTCGATCCCGCGGGGACATCCAGTTTGCGAGGATGTTCAACGACCGACACGTCCGGAACAACATGGCGTACTCTGCCTTCTTCCGACTCCAGAAACACGCGCTGCTCGATTCTCGCCCGCAGGCCCGCAGGCAATCGTTCCTGCAAGTCGTCGCCCGCATAGGCGATCAATCGATGATGCACTTCCGACCAGTACTGTTCCAGATACGGGTCCATTCCCGGAAACGGGCTTTTCATGGTTCGGTCCCTTCGGATGCCGATGCGCTGGCGGCCGGCCCCCCGCAGCTCGATAGAGGCCAATTCCTATTTCCTATTGTACTCTGATCCGCGTTGTCGCCAAATGACGGGTTACGGGACCACGAACCGGTACCTCCCCGCCCGGACCTCGTAGAGCACCCGCCCTCCCTCCGTGCGGAGGAACTCCACGCCGCGGGCTTGCGAGGCGGGGCCGTCGCCTTCGTCCGCCCTCATCCCTCGCCCCTCACCCCTCGTCCCTTTTCTTCCGTTGCCGGACCCAGATCAGTGCGGCCGCAAAGTAGCCCAGCGTCACGGGAATCAGCCGGCTCCTCGCCGGATCGGGGTCCATCATGTGGCCGTAGACACAGTAGCCATACCAGACGCACGCCGCCAAGCAGGCCAAAGCCATCAGGCCGGACGCAAGGTACAACGTCCGGTTCCAGGGCAGGGACCTCTCCCACAGATGGAAGAAGACCACCGCACCGATGAGGAAAGCCAAGTGATGATAGCCGAGTTCATCGAGCGCGACCGTCAGGTCCTCGTAGTACCTCGGCTCGTGCGTCGCGTAGGCGTACGTCACGGAGCCCAGCCAGTACGCCAGAGAAACCGCCGCCAGGACCGCTGCCACGATCATGACCCGCCTCTCGACGACCGACAGGCGGACCGCACCCGCGGGCTTCTCTCGGACGGCGGGCGGCGCCGCGGGGACGGGCTCTTCGACCAACTCCGGGAGCTGCTCCCGGGGGGGCGCGGCGTGCCGGGCCAAAACGACGGCGGCCAGGGCAATGTAGAGCACCGTGACCGCAATCCACACCGGAATCACCAGGAAGAACTCGTGAAGCAGATCGAAGTCGCCGACGTAGAGCGCACGGTCGTACACGTACTTGGCAACCCACGCTGCGGCGGCAATCGCCAAGCCCGCGGCCCAACTCACCAGCGCCGGCCAGTTGAGCACCTGACGCTTGCGCGTGCTCCAGAACTGTGCAAACCCCAGGCGCGGGAAGATCCAGTGCTCGGCGACCACGATCGCGCCCACCGGCGCCAGCAGGATCCCGTAAATGGCCACAAATCCGAGAAGCTGGCGGAACACGAAGGGCGAGCACGCCACAAGCGTCGTCAGCGCGCCCGCCAACACCGTGACCGCCCACCGCGGCCAGCCCGGCGTGACCGCCTGGAGGGCCAAGCCCGCCCGGTACAGCGTGGGATTCGCCGTCGTCCATCCCGCCAGGACCACGACCAGCACTCCGACCACGCCGAGCGACCGGAACGCAACCTCGCCGGCGTCGAGGTCTTCCAACTTTGCCAACTCCCCGGACGGGATCGATCGCACGGGCTGGTCCTCGTCGTCGTCCGATTCCGGGGCGCGGGCCGACGGGGGCCTCTCGCGTCCGGCCTCAGCCGAAGCGGGAACGGGTGTTAAGGGAGCCTGCGCCACGTCTTTGTTCGCCGCGTTGGGCGGTGCTGCGTCGTCGGCGTTTCCAGGAGCCGGCGCCGATCGGGGCTTTGCAGGCCGGGAGATGCCCTTGAGGCCGGTCTTGGCTTTGGGCTTTGGCGGGGCAAGCGTGGGCCCTTCGTCGGGCGTCTGCGCCGCCCTTTTCGCCGCCGCGCTTACGGCCGCCCTCATGCCCGTCAGGGGCAAGCCATGTCTTGGCGGACCGCCTTCCACCCGCTCGTAGTTGACCATCAACACGGTCGCCGCCCCCATGATCCCCGCACAGACCCATGCCAGATAATGGCCCAAGAACATCCCAAACGCCGAGTAGAGTCCGTAGGACGCCCGCCGGGCATAGCGGAACAGGGCCATGTCGGAGAGCCCCAGGTGCATGGCCAGGTTGCAGATCCACGCAAAGGCAGCAACGTGCCAGAACCCCAGTTGGGTCTGTCCCTCGGCAGGGCCCTTCCAGACCTCGTCCTGGGCCACGCGATAGAGGCTCTCCCACGAGCCGACCGGCCCCATGTAGGGAATCATCATGAGGGCGCCGGCCACGAACATCGCCACCATCCAGGGCGAGCAGATCGACGAAAACTGGGCCAGTCGCTTGAATCCCCAGGTCGCCAGCGTCACCACCACCGCCCCCACGACGAGCACCAAGGGGATGAACCACGGATCTTCGGGGAGCCACTTCGTCTGCGGCTTGATACCGAACGGGATCCGCAAGGCCGACGCAGAGACCGTGATCATGGCCCCGGCCAGGATGCAGAACAACACGGCATTGAGCACGTTGTAGACGACCGTCACGGCCGGTCCGGCGATCTTGCGGAGGTACCAGTAGAGGGTGAGCCGCGTTTGGACGGCGATCGGGGCGCAGACCAGCGTCCAGGAGAGCACGGCCAGGAGGTTTCCCACCAGCAGGCCCACCAGCACGTCGTAGGCGGTCGCGCCCAGGCTGACGAACAAAGCCCCGATCACAAACTCGGTGGCGGCGATGTGCTCGCCCGAGAAGACCCCGGCAAAATAGCCCCCGGGCTGGAGCTTGTCATCGGTGACCGGCTGCCGGTCGAACTCGTAGAGCGCGTCGAGCCGCTGGAACACACTTGGTTTTGCCTCGGCCGCCATGAAATGCCTCCTGGTAAATGCCTCCTGGTGACCCCGGATCGCCGCCTATTATCGCCCGATGGCCCCTTGCGCGTCCACTCCGATGCCCGCGGCCGCGACCGGCGCGTTGCCGCCGGCGGAGGGTTTCGGCTTCTCGGGCTTGAGGTAATTGCCGTAGCCGATGATCGCCATGGAAACGACGAGGATGGCCAGCCCGGTCGTCAGGAGCGTCCTGGTCCGCTGGCTCGATCCCTTCCACTCCCTCAGCGCGAGTCCCCACAGCGTGCTGAAGACGATCAGGCTGGACATGAGCACGGTCCAGCCGGTGAATTTGAAGTCGCCGCTTTGCCAGTCGCCAATGGTGAGCAAGACCATCTGCGAGTACCAGAGGACGCCCGCCAGGGCGGAGAGGACGAGGTTGAGCACCAGCCGGACGCCCAAGCGGGCGTAGTCGCCGCCCGTGCGGTTCTTCACGTTCAGCAGGAGGCACCACAGGAAGTTGACGGTAAACCCGCCCATGAGCACGACCACCAGGACCGGCAACCCCTGCCACATCCCGGGCGTTTGCGGCTCGATCTTCTGCGTCAGCTTGACCATGGATTCCGTGCCCCCAAGGTCTCCCATGCGGATGCCCATCGCCATGCCCGCGCTCATCACGCCCGAGAAAACGGCGGCGAAAAAGCCCCTGGTGAAGTTGAACTCGGCGACGTGGGCCTTCTTCTCTGCTTCGGAGAGCTCGCGCTGCTTGGACATGCCGGCGGCGCCGGTGACCACGATCCCGACCAGGCTGACGGCCACCCCGACGCACCAGACGACGAGCGCGGCCGGACCCCAAGGGAGGCTCACCAACTCGTCGAAATCCCCGAGCAGCAGCGGCGGCACGAGCGTGCCGACCGCGGCGCACAGTCCGCACCCGATGGCGGTGCCCAGCCCGACGCCGAGATAGCGGATCATCAGCCCCCAGGTCAATCCGCCGGCGCCCCACATGGCCCCGAACGCGAAGCAGAGTCCGAGCGTCTCCCAGGGCGTTTCGGCGAGGACCGGCAGCACGTTGGGCGAAAACGAGAAGGCCAAGACCCAAGGTACGATGAGCAGGCCGGCCAGCGTGTAGATCATCCAGTAGCTTTCCCAGGCCCACTTGCGCACGGCCTTGAAGGGCAAATAGAAACTGGCCCCCGCCGCCCCGCCAATCACGTACATCAACACGCCGATCAACGGATCCATGGAGCAGGTCCTTTCTGAAGGGTTCAGGGTTCAGGGGTCAGAGGTCGGAGACTAGAGTGCAAAATGAAAAATGTAAAATGCAAAATGCAAAAGTAAGAGGCAACGACACACGTTCATTTTGCATTTTGCATTTTGCTTTTTGCATTTTTCATTTCTCATTTGCTCCGATCCACGGCCGCTGGACTCTGCCGGGCGGACACGGCCCGCCTTCGACACCTGAACCCTGAGCCCTAGCCCCTTTTCCCCGTCACCTCCGCCTCGTATCGCTTCACCTCGTCCATCCACGACATGCACACCGGCACGTCTTGCTTCATGCAGTAGTAATCCCAGACCGCGCCCAGAGGCAGCGTCTTGATCTCTTCCACCCCTGCCAGCCGGGCGGTAAAGTCTCCCGCGCGCTCCAAGTCGCGGAGTCTCGCCGTCGGCTCCAACAGGGCCCCTAAGAGCGCCTTGATCATCGCCCGCGTGCCGATCACCCAGGCCGCCACGCGGTTGATGCTGGCGTCGAAGAAATCCAGCCCGATGTGGACCCGCTCCACGAACCCGCCGCGCACGATCTCCTCGGCAATCGCCCGCAGGTCGTCGTTGAGTATCACCACGTGGTCGCTGTCCCAGCGGATGCCGCGGCTGACGTGGAGCAGGATTTCGTCGAGATACAGGAGCACCGACGAGATCTTGTCGGCAATCGTCTCCGTGGGATGGAAATGTCCCGCGTCCAGACAGAGAAGCTTCCCGGTCTTCACGGCATAACCCAGGTAAAACTCGTGCGATCCGACCACGTAGGTCTCCGACCCGATCCCAAACAGCTTGGCCTCCACGGCGTCGAGGTTGCAGGCCGGGTCGATCGGCTCGGCGAACATCTCGTCGAGCGACTTGCGGAGCCGCTCGCGCGGGGCCTTGCGGTCGATGGTCACGTCCTTGTAGCCGTCGGGGATCCAGACGTTCGTGACGCAAGGCGTGCCCAGCGCGCGGCCGATCGCCTCGCCGATCTTGCGGCAGGCAATCCCGTGCTCGACCCAGAAGCGGCGGATGCCCTCGTCGGGATGGGCCAGCGTAAAGCCGTCGGCCGCCTTGGGGTGCGAGAAGTAGGTCGGATTGAAATCCATCCCGATCCCCAGCCCCTTGGCCCAATCGATCCACCGCTCGAAGTGCTTGGGCTCGATCTGGTTGCGGTCGGCGGGCTTGCCCCCCGTCTCTTGGTACATCGCGTGGAAGTTCACGCGGTGCTTGCCCGGGATGAGACTCTGCGCCTTTTCGAGGTCGGCGCGGAGCTCGTCCGGGGTCCGGGCCTTGCCGGGGTAGCTCCCGGTGGCCATGATCCCGCCGCCGGTCAGCCCGGCCTCGGTCTCGAAGCCGCCGACGTCGTCCCCTTGCCAGCAGTGCATCGAGATGGCGATCCGCCGCAATCGCTCCAAGGCCCGGTCGGAATCCACGCCCCACTCCGCGTATCGCTCCTTGGCCATGCGATAGGCGGTTTCGATGGTTGCCGTGTTCATCGCGTTGCTCCCGTGACCGGGAAAAGCCGTGCCGTGATTCTGACTGGAAACGCTCCCGGTTGCCAGGGGGGCGGACCGCGGCCCGGCGGTCGAAACGTAAGTTCAACATGCCAATACACTTCGGCGACGGATCGCCCATGCTTGCACCCCCGGGGCCAAACCCCTAGAATCCGGGCTGCACGCCGACCACTCCCATCCGGCCGAGGAGAACTACTCATGACCCGTGACGCCCAGAAAACCCGCACTGAGAACTCATCCTCCAATTCCACCCTCGGCGCGGCATCGGCGGCCGCCGCTGCTGCCACCCTGAGCGTCGCCCGCAGCGCCCATGCCGCCGGCAGCGACCTGATCCGCATCGCGCTGATCGGCTGCGGCGGGCGCGGCACCGGGGCCGCAGCCGAAGCCCTCAAGACCAAGGCGAACGTCAAGCTCGTGGCCATGGCCGACGCCTTCCAGGACTACCTGGACAACAGCCTCCGCGGCATCCGCTCGCGCGTCGCCAAGGAGAAAGTGGACGTGCCCAAGGAGCGGCAGTTCGTCGGCCTGGACGGCTACGAAAAGGCGATTGCGGCCGACGTGGACATGGTGCTGCTGTGCGGCCCGCCCGGCTTCCGTCCCCGCCAGTTCGAGGCCGCCGTCAAGGCCGGCAAGCACGTCTTCATGGAGAAGCCCGTCGCCACCGACGCCCCGGGCATCCGCAAGATCATGGCCGCCAACGCCGAGGCCAAGAAGAAGGGCCTGGCCGTGGCGGTCGGCCATCACCTGCGCCACGAGATCAAGCACAAGGAGGCCGTCCCGCGGATCCAGGACGGCATCCTCGGCAAAATCCTCTTCCTGCGCATCTATTTCAATTCCAGCGGCGTGTGGAAGCGGCCCCGCGAGCCCGGCCAGACCGAGATGCAGCACCAGGTCCGCAACTGGTATTACTTCACCTGGCTCTCCGGCGACCACATCGTCGAGCAGCACGTCCACGACATCGACGTGGCCAACTGGATCATGAAGGACCAGCACCCGGTGCAGGCCAACGCCATGGGCGGGCGCCAGGTCCGCATCGGCAAGGACTACGGCGAGATCTTCGACCACCATTCGGTCGAGTTCGAGTACCCGGACGGCACCCGCTGCTTCAGCGTCTGCCGGCACATCCCCGGCTGCTGGGACAGCTTCTCCGAGTACGCCCACGGCTCCAAGGGCCATGCCTACATCGAGGGCCACGGCCCCGCCGAACTCCACGTCGAGGGCCGGTCCGTGATGAAATGGCCTCGCGGCCCCGACGGACACCAGCTCGAAATGAACGACCTCTTTGCCGCCCTGTCCGCGGGCAAGCCTTACAACGAGGGCGACAACGGCGCGATCGCGTCGATGACCGCGATCCTGGGACGCATGGCGAGCTACTCGGGCCAGTTGGTCAAGTGGGACGATGCGATCAGCTCGACCCTCGACCTCGCCCCCGCAGAGTGGACCTGGGACGCGAAGCCCAAGTCGCTGCCCGGCCCGGACGGGATCTATCCGTGCGCTATCCCCGGGGTGACCAAGGCGTGGTAGAATAGAGCTAGGGTGACGGCGCCTGCCGGCGCAACCTTTACTGCGGCACCTTCCGGGGTCTCAATCACCCTGGGGAGTATGCCAATTATGGACCTCACCAACGAACAGATCCGGGCGATCAAACAAGGAGAGCCCGTGCCGATCGTGCTCCCTGGCGGTGAGCAGTGTGTGGTCGTCCGCAAGGACGTGTACGAGCGGATCGCGCACGTCCCCTACGACGACAGCCAGCCCACGGATGAGGAGCTTGCCCGGCTCGGGTGGGAATCGGGCAAGAGCATTGGGTGGGACACGCCGGAGATGGCCCAGTACGACAAGTACGACCGGAAGCAGTAACCGGCAGTCCCGGTGGGGGCCGCGTTCCACGCAAACGCTCGAAGTCCGCAAGCGATGACCCAAACGCCTGCAGCCCTTCTGAGTGATTCTGCTCTGCGTGCGGCACTGAGGAAGGCCTGGGATGAGTCACACCCGGGTACTGCCGGCGGGCATGAGGAGGGTGGCTTTATTCTGCGCGATCAGGCGGACCATTTGACCGTTCTTCGGTGGCCCCAAGGTTTCCAGAATAGCATCCTCCTCTCGCCGCACTCGGGGTGTAGAATTGATGAGAGGCACATCGTCGCAACGTTCCACACGCATCCGAATACGGGGAGCGAATACCTCCAAGAACCCGGCGAGACAGATAGACGAGCCGTGCGCGATGACCCCGATTTGAAAAGTGAGTATTACGTAGGCGAGTTCGTCATCTCGCATTCGAGAATCTATCTCATCGCGCCGAACGGGCAAGTAACGGAAGTTGGCGACACGATGACGCTCCTGGGCTGAAGGAGAGTGACCATGACCACAATTCTCGGTGCCGACGTACTTCAGGATGAAATCGCCGTCTCACTGGCTCGCGTCGTGGCCTCCGCCAACCGGCGCGCTCGTGAGATGGGGGTGGATGTTCCCCAAAGCATCATTAGCATTAGCCAGCATTCGCTCAACGGCGGCTGGCTGTGGCGGGTCAACTACGGCCCGAAGCAGTACGTCGGCCGGCGCGGCGGCGACCTGATTGTCGAAGTCGATCCAAGTGACGCGAGCGTCAAGCAAGTGCTTCGGGGGCAATAGGCGCGCTTCGGAACATGGAAGCCCGGGGGTTGCAACCCCCGGGCTTTTGACCACCGCGAACGATCGGCCGTGTGGGCAGGTTGGCAACCTGCCCCACGGCGCTCACCGCTGTTTCATCAGCACGAACACCAGCGCCCCGGAATCGCCCTTCACCGGCACCGAAATGCTCTCGCCCTTGACCTCCCCTTCGGCAACCGGCTTGCCGTAGAAGTCGCGCGGGTCCAGCAACCGATACCTATCGCCCACCTTGAGAGCTTCCCGGGACACCTCAAGCGCCCGCGGCTTCGCCAAGTCGAGGAAGGCCAACAGGTGCAACCGGTCCGGGTCGTACTCATTGGGAAACAACTTGGAGGGGATCTCGGACGTTCGCTGGCCGCCGGCGCCGAGAATTACGTTGTTCTCGTTGACCACCTTGCGGTACTTGTTGATCGAGAGGCCGCCCTGAACGATCAGGTTCTCGCGGACCTCGCAGTCCTCGTTGTACGGGGCCGAGTAACCGATCTGCATCGGCACGCGATAGAGCCAGTTGCTGAGGACCCGGATATTGTGGCTTGGCCGCCCGCCGCCGACCAGGAAGGTCCCGGCGTTGTAGCAGATGTTCTCTTTAATCAGGTAGTTGTCCACGTAGGCGCGGCCCGAGCCGTAGGCGTGTACCGTGTAGCCGTACCCGCCGGTCATGATGCAGTTGGAGATCGTCTTCACTCCGTTCTGGTTCTGGGTGTAGATGGCGTGACCGTGGCCGCGGTCGGGGGCCTTCCAGCCGTTGTCGTAGATGATGCAGCCGTAGACCTCCGTGTCGGTCGCCCCGCTCCAGAGGCTGATCCCTTGGGCGTTGTCGTGGATCACCAGGTTGATGAACTTGCACTCGCGCCCGGCATTGACGTTCAGCCCGCCCCAGGGCCGGCCATAGTCGCCCGGCGAGGACCCGGTGTCCTTGATCGTCCGCGACATCGTGAAGTTCTCGGAAATGATGAGTTCCAGGTCGCGGACCCAGAGGTAATCGCTCGGCGCCACGATCGAGAGCGCCCCGTCGATCGTCACGCGAGTCCCCGGGGTTCCGCGCACGTGGACCGGCTTCTCCTTGGTCCCGGCCAGACGCACCTCGTAGCCCTGGCTGCCGAGCTTGCGGTTCGGGTGCTTATACGTGCCCGGCAGGAGCCAAAGCGTATCGCCGGGGGCGATCTTCATCCTGCCCGACAGCGCCGATTGCAGGTCCGACGGCGAGTCCTTGGTGCCCGCGGCGTCGGCCTTGCCGTCGGGGGCGGCGTACCGCTCCGCCGCCTCAGTCTGGACGGCAAACCACGCGACCGCGAGAACCACAAGAGCCAGTCTCCGAGCCATGTCTCGTCCTCCTCGTGCAAGGTCAGAATGCTGCACCTCTCAATACATCCCCAATATAGCCGCCGGCAAGGCCCGACAGAAGTCGTCTGGACTGGGCACCAGCGCGGGCATTAGAATCGGGAGTGTTTCGGGATCGAGGCAACCAGGTGAACGCGAAGTACCCAATCCAGACCGTCTTCCGAAGGGAGGAAGCCATGAACAAGCCATTGGTGTTGACCGCGCTTGGAGGTTTGCTGCTTGCTGCCACTGTCTGGGGCTGCGGAGCCAAACCCAATTCAGAACCAGCAAAGGCGATCGTCGAGATTAAGAAGCTTGGAGGCAGGGTATCTGTTGATGAGAAGGGTCCAGATACGGCGGTGATTTTGGTGGACCTCTCGGGCACCCAGGTGACGGACGCAGGGCTGGAGCACCTGAAAGGGCTCGCACAACTCCAAACCCTAGACCTTATGAACACCCGGGTGACGGACGCGGGGCTGGAGCACCTGAAAGGGCTCGCACAACTCCAAACCCTAGACCTTATGAACACCCGGGTGACGGACGCGGGGCTGGAGCACCTGAAAGGGCTCGCACAACTCCAAACACTAAACCTCAATGGCACGAAGGTGACGGACGCGGGGCTGGAGCACCTGAAAGGGCTGACCCAACTCCAAACGCTAAATCTCTGGGGCACCCAGGTGACGGACGCGGGGCTGGAGCACCTGAAAGGGCTGCCCCGTCTCCAAACCCTACGCGTCTCGCGCACGAAGGTGACCGACGCGGGGCTGGAGCACCTGAAAGGGCTGACCCAACTCCAAACGCTAGACATTATAGACACCCGGGTGACGGACGCCGGGCTGGAGCACCTCAAAGGGCTAACCCATCTCCAAAGCCTAAGCCTCGCCGGCCCCCAGATGACGGACGCGGGGCTGGAGCACCTGAAAGGCCTCCCCCAACTCCGATCCCTACGCCTCTCGGGCTCCACGGTGACGAACGCGGGGCTGGAGCACCTGAAAGGGCTCACCCAACTGCAATCCCTCGGCCTCACGCACACCCAGGTGACGGACGCGGGGCTGGAGCACCTGACGGGGCTCACCCAACTACAAATGCTGGCGCTCTGGGGCACGGACGTGACGGACGCGGGGCTGGAGCACCTCAAAGGGCTGACCCAACTCCAAAGGCTAGACCTCATAGACACCCGGGTGACGGGCCCGGGCCTGAAGCACCTGAAAGGGCTCACCGGTCTCCAAAGCCTAGACCTTGGGGAGACCCGGGTGACGGACGCGGGGCTGGAGCACCTG
>CAYGZI010000138.1:0-11247 GCA_964354245.1 uncultured Planctomycetaceae bacterium | reverse complement strand
TCGCTTACGAACGAAGAGATGGGTACATGGCACTATCCTTCATGGCGAATCGCGAAGCATCATCTGTTGCACGTCGGCAATCGGCTGCTGACTCACTCGCATCAACCCCTCGCCCGGACGGTCGATGTCGGCGATCATCAGAATCACCAGCGAGAACGCCGCTGCCAGCACCGGCGTGCCTCGCAGCCGCCGCGTCCCCGACATGCCGACTTGATATCCCACGGTCAGCATCGACAGCACCGACAACAGATACACGGCCAGCCAAACCGTCCCGGGAATCCGGTACTGCAATCCGACCGTCTTGCGGCTTTGATGCAGGTCAATCAGCTCGTTCAACGAGGCGATGAACAAGCTGCGCAGCTCGGAGTCCATGTCTTCGTGGACTAGCGCTTTCGCCTGAGTCCACAGGCGGCCGTGGATGTCTTCCGATTTGTTCAGCGCCTCCTGGACGTTCCCGGCCGCGACATTCAAGCGGACGTCGGCGTACTCGCGGAGCAACCGCCGGACTTCCAGTCCTTGAGTCTGCGGCATCAATCCGGCCCGCAGATATGTGGTTCCGATGGCGTTGGCCTCTTCCAGCACCAACTGTCTGCGGGCGTCGAACCGGGAGGCCGTCATTCCGAAGGTGAACGCCAGAATGAACGCGAGCAGCCCCAGCATGGCCCCCACCAAGGATCCCAGCGGGGCCTCCGGTTCCTTCTCTTTCTTCTGCCGTAGCGTAATTCTCGCCAGCGCGGCTCCCGCTTCCACCGCGCCTATGCAGATCGCCAAAGTGAGCACGAACACGGCCCACAACGGCAGCTTGCTGATCCACTCGCCGAAATCCATGTTCCCCTCACTTTCCTATGCCACGACTGAGTTTCCAATCCCGCCGCATGTCCAGGACAACCCAGCCGCACCCGCCGCCTTGCGACGGCGGGCGCAGCCGATTGAACGGATTCAGTCGCTCATGCCGCCACAATTACTCCCGCAGGGCCGCGAGCTTCCTGGCTTCTTCGAGCTTCTTCTCATCGCTCGCCGTGAGGCCGCTCTTGCCGAGTTGGATGACGACCTCCTTCAGCTCGCCGGTGAACTTGAACGGGACGTGGTAATCCTCGGTGACTGGCGTGCCGGTGTCCTCGCCGCAGTCGAGCGTTTCGTCGAGCGAGAGGCGGAATGCCAGCGTGCGTTCGATGCGGCCGGTGGCCACGGTTTTGCCGTCCACCTGGATCGTGCCGACGCCGCCTTTGCCGAGACCGCCATCGTACTTGAAGTCGTAAACGATGGCGTGCGCGCCCGGCGCGAGCTTGTCCTTGCCGGTGACGTAGTAGCGGGCAACGCCGGCGAGGTTGTAGCAGAAGACCGGCTTACCCTTGAGCACGTAAAGCCCGTAACCGGCGAAGCGTCCGCCGTGTGTGAGCAACATGCCTTCCGCGCCGCTCTTGGGGATGATCACCTCGGCTTTGATCTGCCAGGACTTGTTCTTGGTGTCCGGCGCTGCGCCTTCGGGGATGCGCACCAGGCCGGGATAGTAGGTGAACTCGTCGCGGCCGCGGGTCAGGCTCGGACGCTGCGACACGTCGAAGCGGTCGATCCGACTGTTTTCAATCGGCAGGACGTTGTATTTCTCCGCCTCGGTCCAGAAGAGTTCCTGCATCTCCTTGAGCTTGGCCGGTTCTTGGGACGCGAGGTCGTTCGCTTCGGAGAAGTCCTCGCTGATCTTGTAGAGTTCCCACTTGTAGTCGAGGACGGCAGGCAATCGACCTTGCACCTCGGCGGCCGTGTCCCACGGAGCAACCCCCGGTGTCGTGGCGGCCACCCAGCCGTCGTGGTAGATGGCACGGTTGCCGAACATCTCGAAGTATTGCGTCGTGTGCTTCGACGGGGCTTTCACGTCGTCGAACGAATAGACCAGGCTCGTGCCTTCGATGGGTTTCTGCGCGACGCCATTGATGCTGGTGGGCGCGGGCACGCCGACGGCTTCGAGAATGGTGGGCATGATGTCGATGACCGAGCAAAACTGCGTGCGGAGACCGCCCTTGTCCTTGATGCGCGCGGGCCAGGAGATGACGAGGCCGTTGCGCGTGCCGCCGAAGTGCGAGGCGATCTGCTTGGTCCACTGGAACGGCGTGTCCATGGCGTGCGCCCAACCGACCGGGTAGTGGTTGAAGGTCATCGGCCCACCCAGTTCGTCCATGCGGTGAATGACTTCCTTCATGTCCTCGGGGATGGCGTTGAACACGGTCATCTCGTTGAGCAAGCCCTGCATGCCGCCTTCGCCGCTCGCGCCGTTGTCGCCCTGGATGTAAATGACCAGCGTGTTGTCGAGTTCACCCTGCGCTTCGATGGTGTCGAGGATGCGGCTCATCTGGTGATCGCAGTGCGCGAGCGCCGCGCAATACACTTCCATCATGTGGGCGAAGACCTTCTTCTGGTCGGCGCTCAGGCTGTCCCAGGCAGGGATGCTCGCGGGCCGTTCGGTCAACTTCGCGTTCGCCGGGATGACGCCGAGCGCCTTCTGCCGCGCGAAAGTTTCCTCGCGGACCTTGTCCCAGCCTTGATCGAACTTGCCCTTGAACTTCGCGATCCAATCCTTTGGCGCGTGATGCGGCGCGTGGGCCGTGCCCGGCGCGTAGTAGGCGAGGAAGGGCTTGCCCGGCGCGGTCGCGTGCTGCATCCGAATCCAGTCAATGCAGTGGTCGGCCATGTCCTTGTCGAAGAAATAACCCTTCGCTTCGGTCGGCGGCTCGATGGGCTTGGTGCCTTCGAAGAGCGCCGGATTCCACTGGCTGGTGTCGCCGCCAATGAAGCCGTAGAAGTATTCAAAGCCCAGTCCGGTCGGCCACAGGTCGAACGGCCCGGCCTGGCTGGACTGCCAGTCGGGGACGTTGTGGTTCTTGCCATACCAGGAGGTGTTGTAGCCGTTCTGCTTGAGGATCTCGGCGAAGGTCCCGTTGCCCTTGGACATTAGCGAGTTATAGCCCGGAAAGCCCGTGGCCAGTTCCATGATGACGCCGGTGTTGGCGCTGTGATGGTTGCGCCCGCTGAGCAGTGCGGCGCGCGTCGGTGAACAGAGCGCCGTGGTGTGGAATTGATTGTAGCGCAGACCGGCCTTCGCCAGCCGGTCAAACGTCGGCGTGGGAATCGGTCCGCCAAACGTGGACGAGGCACCGAAGCCCACATCATCGGTAAGGATGACGAGAATATTGGGCGCGCCTTTCGGCGCCTCGATCATCTTGGGGAAGTCCTTGATGGACTCCTTGGCCGTGCGGCCAAGTTTGCCTCCGAAGGGTTGTTCGGGCCGGGGCAGGACTTCCTGTGCCCCTGCCGTTGACGTGAATACCGCACACAGGACAAGGCAGAGGACCGTCAGTAAGGTCTTTCGTTTCATGTTGTTGTCTTCCTTTCTTCGTTGGTTACTGTGCATGACAATCGGTTCACTTCGGGAAGAGAAACGTGCCGGCGGGCGCCGGCAATCTGACTATTTCGTGTATTTGATGGCATAATGGGCTAGACATCGCGCAAAACGTGACACCGGAATGACTTAGAATTGTACTTCAGAGAGCGGTCCGGCGAATCCTATCCAGCCCGCCACGGCCAACTTGGAGGATTGCCGGTGCAAAGTCAAGTGGGCAGGCAAAGCCGCCGACCGCCTGGGTGTGAAGCCCAGCACCGTTAGATATCGCGAGTGCGCTGCTGGCGGACAAGATCAACAAACGCGGGTCCGGCGCGCGATAGTTGCAGGAACGTGACCCCAAGATGCACCGGCGGCTTCGCAACCGCCGCGACGGCCTGCCGGTGCCCGAAGATCAATTCTAGACCAGCTCAACGGGGTCGCGCAGAGCAACCTCGCCGGCGTGGGCGACGATTTGTTCCAGCACGTCGATCAGCTCGCGGTCGTCCCGGGTGGCCGCGTCGTTGCGGAGCTGCTCGAAGACCTCGTCCGGGTCCGCGTCCGTCGTGCCCAGCGTTCTCTGGGTCAACGTGACGTACGAGCGCGCCAGGCGGATGATCTTGGCGCCGATGGGGATGATATCGGGCTCCTTCGGCCCGGTCGCCGAGGCCCGCCCAATCCCCTCCTGCTCCTGGTCCAGCAAAAGCGGAATCGCCCCGCTGAGCACCGAGCCCAGGGAGAGCATCAGGTCGGAGCCGCGGAACGTGTTGCCGGGGGCCGGGTTGGCTTGCTCCTCGAACATGCCGACGGCGCGGCGGATGACCCGGGTGGTGACCTCGATGTTCCCCATGTCGAACAGGAGGGCGGCCACGCGGATGTCGTCGATCTGACGCGGAGAGAGCCGCATCGCCACGGCCATCTCCTGGCTCAGCTCCGCGACTTGGATCGAACGGGCCTTGATTTGCGGGTGGGCGCTTTGCAGGTACTGGGAGAGCACCTCGATCACGCCCACGTAGGCCTCGTGGAGCTCCTGGGCCTTGCGGGCGCGGTCGTCGCTGAGGGTGCCGGTGAGCATGGCGGTCAGGCCGAGCACGGCGGCCCAGACGGTCAGCGCCAGGGCGAGGATCAGGGGCGAGGGAGCGTGGGAAAACCCGGCCCAGTCCACGGCGGCCACCACCGAGGCGGAGATCGCGCAGAACAGGGCCAGCACGCCCCCCGGATAGCGCCCCAGGAAAAAAGCCCCGAGCACCACCGGGGGAAAGAACAGGTAGAGGATCACCATTTTGTAGCCCTGCATCACGCCCAGCAGGCACGCCAGTCCGATGCAGACCAGGATCAGCATGATCTCCAGAGTGCGCTTCTCGTTACGCGACAGGTTGAACATGGCCTCGTTCCTCGGGTTTACGGAGACGCGCGTTGTCGCCTCAGGGGTTTCTAGCAGGAAGGGGCCGAAGCCGCCGGCGGCACCGCGCCCGCCGGCCCGCCCGCGCACCAGCCCGACTCCAGGACTTGCGATGCCGCCGGCGGGTCCGCGCACTCCCGCTTCCCGTTGTCGGGCGCCGCGCGGAACCGCTGCTCGCCGTACTCGCAGGCGATCTGCCGGAACGAGTCCTCGATCTTAAGGAAGGCTTGAACCAGGTCGGGATCGAAGTGCTTGCCGGCCTCGCGGCGGATGGTTTCCACGCACTGCGGGTGCGGGTAGGGCGGCTTGTAATCGCGGGCGCTATTGAGCGCCTCGTAAGCGTCGGCGATGGCCACAATCCTTGCCGCAAGCGGGATCTGCTCGCCGCTGAGCCCGTCCGGGTATCCGCTGCCGTCCCAGCACTCGTGGTGCGAGCGGGCGATCTGGCGGGCCATGCCGATCACGCCGGCATTGCCCAGGCGCTGCTCGATGGCGGCGAGATGCTTGCTTCCGATCGTGCTGTGCTGCTGGATTTGTTTGCGCTCGGCGGCGGTCAGCGGGCCGGGCTTGAACAGGATCGCGTCTCCGATCCCCACCTTGCCGATGTCGTGCAGCACCGAGGCGATGCCGATCTGCTCGACGAACTCGCGGGTGAGGGCGTTGCGGAACTTCGCCTCCCAACCGGCGGCGATCGCCAGCCGCGACGCGTAGCACGAGACCCGCTCGACGTGCCGGGCGGTCGACTCATCGTGCGACTCGGCCAGGCCGGCCAAACCGAAGATCAAGGCGTCGCGTGTGCGGACCAGCGACTGGATCTGCCGCAGGGCCTCGGCCTCGGCGCGGGTCCGCGACTTCTCCACGTGCTCGTCCAGGCGGCTGACGATCAGGTAGGTGGCAACGATCAGCACGGCGCCGGTCCATAACCACGTGACTGCCGCCGCGCCGATCAGCGGGAGCCGGCAAGCCGCTTCCAAGGCGTCGCTCCCACTTCCGCTCCAGACCGCTTCGGGCCCCTCTGCTGCCCCGCGGATCGCCGAGATGGCCAGCCAGTGGTGAATCCAGAACCCCGCCGCCAGGCAGACAAGTTCCGCCGCCACCAGACCCAAAAGGAGCTTCTTGCGTGGAATCCTTGGTCCCATGCCAGTCTCTCGCCAGCGTCGCGTGACCCGATGGGAGCCGTCGGCGCGTCGGACGGCACCTATTTCGAGCCTACGTCAGGAATGGGGCCTGGGCAGAATACCCTGGGAGGGTGGCCGGGGACGTAAGAGGACGGATGCTCCGGTTGTGCCGTTCTTGCCGCATTCTGCCAAAAGGTTGACACTGGTGACCGCATTGGTAAACTGGATAAATCACTTGTTGTGGGGAACGACATTGCTCTGTAGAGGGGGGAACTCATGAAGGCCCGGTCCCTGGATCACCGCCCGGGCCCGCGGCATCCGCGGATTCGCCCCCTCCGCGTCGAGCCGCTCGAAGCGCGCCTGGTCCTCGACGCCGGGCCGATCGCGATTAACGAACTCATGTACAACACGTCCCTGGGCACGCCGGGGCAGGTGGGGTTCGTGGCCGACGATCCCCATCTGGAATGGATCGAGCTTTACAACCGCAGCGCCTCGTCGGTCAATCTGAAGGGCTGGCAGATCGACAAGGGCGTCCCGTTCACCTTCGACCCGGGTGTGGACCGGATCGTGGCCGCGGGCTCGTACTTGGTCGTGGCCGCCGACAGAGCGGCCTTCCTGGCCAAGTACACCGCGGTCGATCCGAGCATCGTGGTGGGCGACTGGATCCCGGCGGGAAGCACCGATCCTCCGAAGCTCTCCAATTCGGGCGAGAACGTCGAGCTGGTCGACGCCGTCGGCTCGCAGGTGGATTATGTTTCCTATGGCGACTCGGGCGACTGGTCTACGCGGATCCGCGGCCCGCTGGACTACAATCACCGCGGCCTCGATTGGGACAACGGGACCGATGGCACGGCCGGCAAGACCCTGGAGCTGGTCAACCCCGGCGACGGCAGCCTGAGCTTCCGCCTTTCCAACAACTGGGGCGAGAACTGGTGCGGGAGCGTCAATGCCGGCGGCACGCCCGGGGCACGGAACTCGATCTATGCGGCGGATGCCGCCCCCATCATCCTCGATTTCAAGCACCTGCCGGCCATCCCGCGGCACACCGATCCGGTGACGGTTACGGCCCAGGTCGTGGACGAGGCGCAGGCCAACGCCGGCGTGACGGTTCAGCTCTCTTACCGCGTCGACGGGACGACGACTTGGAACGCGGTCGCGATGTTCGACGACGCATTGCACGGCGATGGCCTCGCCGGCGACGGCGCCTACGGCGTGGTCCTGCCGGCCCAGCCGGACAATACAGTCGTCGAGATGTACGTGAGGGCAACCGACGCGGCCGCCCATGCCCGGACGTGGCCGGGGCCGGTTGCGGGAGACCCCGGCGACGGCCAGACGGCCAACGCGCTCTACCAGGTGGACGACACCTTCGACCCGGATGCCGCCTGGACCCCCGGCGCGCAGCCGATCTACCGCCTCGTGATGACCGAGGCGGGCCGCGCGGAGCTGGCCTACCTGGGCACGCACAGCCCGGACTGGAACTCCAACGCCGTCATCAACGGCACGTTCGTCGCCGTGGACGGCACGGGCATCGAGGTGCGGTATCAGGCTGGTTTCCGCAACCGCGGCGGCGGCAGCCGCCAGGGACCGCCCAACAACTACCACGTCCTGTTCACCTCCGGCCACGACTGGATGGGGCTCGGGGCCATCAACATCAACTGCCGCTACACGGCCTCGCAGGCCCTCGGCAGCTTCCTGTTTCAACTGGGAGGGCAAGAGGCCCCGGACGAGACGCCCGTCCAGGTCCGCGTCAACAATGCCAACCTCGCGTATTCGAGCAACCTGATGTACGGCACCTACGTGGCCAAGGAAGGCTACGATGGCGACTTCACCGCCGAACACTGGCCCGACGACCCGGACGGAAACCTCTACATCATCCACGACGACCTCAGCAGCAACGGGAACCTCGCGTACTACGGCGCCAACCCCGACAGTTATCGTTACGCGTACCTGAAGCAGACCAACGCCTCGGCCGACGATTTCACCGACCTGGTGCAATTGACCAGCGTGCTGACCAGCGCGCCGGACGCGACGTTCGTCCAAAGCGTCAGCCAGGTGCTCGACCTCAATCAGTGGATCCGCTACATCGCCACCGACACCCTGGCCATGGACCGGGAGGGCGGCCTGTGTACGGGCCTTGGGGACGATTACGGCCTCTACCGCGGCACGGTGGACACCCGCTTCCGCCTGGTCCCGTGGGACCTCGACAGTCTGCTGGGCATGGGCGGCATCGCGGCCGACCCGAGCCGCGGCATCTTCACCGGCTACACGATCATCCCGGCGCTGAACCGCGTCCTCACCCATGCCGACACGGTCGGTCTCTACTACAACGCCCTTTGGGACCTCACCAGCACGGTCTTCGCGGCCGAGAACTTCAGTGCGATGGTCGATCGGGTCTTGGCCCCCTGGGTGCCCCAAGCCAACCGCGACCAGATCAAGAGCTATGCCGCTCAGCGCGTCGCGTACGTCCGGGGCGTGATTCCTCACGGCCCGCTGACCGCGTCGAGCAGCCTGCCACAGCAGAACGGCTACCCGCGCACGACCGTTGCCACTTACACGCTCACCGGCACGGGCAACAGCCTCTCGACGCGGTCGGTCCTGGTCGACGGCCAGGCGGCCACCTGGTCCACCCGCAACCGGACGTGGACCTATAGCGGCAGCGGACTGACGCCCGGCATCAACCGCATCCTCGTCCAGGCGTTCGACGGCCCCAACGGCACGGGGAGCGAGATCGAGCGCCGCACGATCGACCTCTGGTACGACACCGGCACGACGGACGACTACCCGAAGAACCCGCAGGGCGGGGGCGGCGGAGGGCCGACGCTGCCGGACCCCACGCCCGTCAGCCTCCAGTTGCTTGCGCCGGACGCCTACCTGCCGGGCACTCCGATCTTTGTGCGGCTGGAGGCATTGACCGGCACGGGCGACGTGGCCCGCGAGCTTTGGAACGCGACCGCGACGCTCTCTTCGAGCAACCCCAGCGTCACGCTTTCCACCGCGACCGTGCCGATCCTCAACGGCTACGGCAGCGCCCTGGTGACGGCCACGGGCAGCGGAAGCTTCACCCTCACCGCCAGCGTCACGGGCATGTCGGCCGACCGCTCCCTGGCGGACCGGACGGGCACGACGATGACGGGCATGTCCGGCACGCTCAGCGGCGCCGCGCTGAACTGGAGCGGCATCGTCCACGTCACCGGCAACGCGACGGTTCCCGCGGGAAGCACGCTTACCATCGCCTCGGGCACGCTCGTACTGGTCGACGGCGTGGCCTCGGGCACAGGCGGAACCAGCATCGCGGTGCAGGGAGCGATCCAGTCGCTCGGCACGCTGGACCGCCCGGTCACGATCACGGCCTACAACCCGGCCCAGGCATGGGGCGACATCATCCACAACAATGCCGCCGCCTCGCTCTACCAGTACACCTTCATCAACCGCGCCGGCCATTCGCCGGGCGAGGGTCACACGGGGACCGGGCCGGCGGTGAAGTCGACCAACTCGACGATCGTCTTCGAGCACTCGGCCATCTCCGACAACGTCGGCAAGATCGTGCAGGCCGACGGCTCCGACCTCACCTTCCGCGACAGCGTCCTGGCGCGGTCGGTCATGGGGCCCGAGATCGGCGGGACTGCGCTGTTGCTCGAGGACAGCTTCATCAACGAGATGCGCAACCCCGACGACGCCGATGGCATCTACCTCCACGACGCGGGACCCAAGACGATCCTCCTCCGCGGCAGCGTCATCGCCGGCGTGGACGACGACGGCGTCGATCAGTTGGGCGGGGTGATGACCGTCGAGGATTGCATCCTGCGGAATTCCAACGACAAGGCCGTCAGCCAATACGACGGCGAGGTCTTCGTCAAGAACACCTTGGCCGTCGACAACTCCCGGCAGCCAGAGGACGGCTCGCAGGCCGCCCTGGCGATGAAGGGCACCAGCGGCTCCACGGTCAAGATGCACGTCGACCACGTGACGGTCTACAACAACGCCGTCGGCGGCATCGGCGTCCAGGCCCGCAACAAGTACGGCGTGCCCGTCGTCTATTTCCAGATCGACGTGACCAACTCGATCCTCTACGCCGCGAGGCCCATCCAGTCCGACTACGGCGATGCCTACGCGACCATCGACGTCAACTACTCGGACACCTTCGGCGACATGTCCGCCGTGGGAGCGACGGTCCACGGGACGGGCAGCATCAACGCCGATCCGCTGTTGGTCAATCTGGCCGGCCGCGACTTCCACCTCCAGGCCGCTTCGCCGAGCGTCGACACCGGCGACCCCGCCTACGCCCCGGACCCGGACGCAACGCGGACCGACATGGGGGCCCGCACCTACGACCACGGCACGACCATCGTGCCCACGGGGTGGCTGACGGAGGATACCGTCTGGACGGCGGCGGGCGGGCCGTACCGGGTCTTCGGCGAGCTGACCGTTCCGGCCGGCATCGCGCTGACCATCCAACCGGGCGCCGCCGTCTTCTTCGAGAATAACTGCAAGCTGATTGTCCGCGGCCGGCTGCTGGCCGAGGGGACCGACCGCGACCCGATCCTCTTCACCCGCAGGCCCGGCGCCACCGGGTGGCAAGGGATCCAGTTCCTCAACTCGGCGGGCGACAACCGGATCACCTACGCGGTGCTGGAATACGGCCGGACGCTCGACGGGATGCTCGGACTCGAAAACTCGAGCCTGCTGGTGGACCACGCGACGTTCGATCGCACGGATCTCCGCCGCATCCGGACGGTCAATTCCTCGCTCGCCGTCCGGAACTCGACGTTCGCCACGATCTTCAGTCCGGGCCAGGCGCCCTCGGCCGACAACGTCTGCGAGCAGATCTGGGGCTCGGCGCCGACGGCCGGGGGCGAGTTCCTCATCGAGAACAACGTCTTCGGCACGACCACGGGCCACAACGACATCCTGGACATCGACGGCAATATCGCCGGCGGCCCGGTCATCCAGATCCGCAACAACACGTTCCTCGGCGGCGGCGACGACGCCATGGACCTGGAGGGCGACGCCTTCATCGAAGGCAACGTCGTCTCGCACTTTCACAAGGACCAGTGGAACACGGGCGTCGCCGATTCCAACGGCATTTCCGCTGGCGATGCCCACCTTGCCGGCCACAACTACACCGTCGTGGGCAACGTCTTCTACGACGTGGACCACGTGGCCCAGGTCAAGGAGAACGCCCTCTTGACGCTGGTCAACGACACCGCCGTGGGCGTGACGGGCGCGGGTGTCTACTTCCTGCGTCCCGGAGGGACCGTCTACGGACGCGGCGCATACGTAGACGGGACCATCTTCACCGGCGTGCCGCTCCCCTTCGACTCGCTGGGACCAGCGACGACCTTGACCGTACACCG
>CAYGZI010000137.1:0-11269 GCA_964354245.1 uncultured Planctomycetaceae bacterium | reverse complement strand
GCGGCCTCCTGTCCTACGTCGTCACCAACAAGTGGATGAAGGCCAACTACGCGGAGCCCCTCCGCCGCTTCTTCGCCGAAAGCGCCTGGATCCAGTCCGTGGTCGACTTCGGGCACGCGAAACAGATCTTTGAGGAGGTGGACGTATTCCCCTCGATCATCGTTGCGCGTCGCCCCACCCACGCCCCCAAGCCCACCACGGCGCGGCTTTGCACCATCCCCCGCGAGCAACTCCGCATCGATGACCTCAGCCGGCAGATTGAACGGGAGGGCGTGGAACTGCCCTTGTCGCAATTAGCGGCCGAATCCTGGCAACTTGAACCGGAGGGAGTCGGCGCGCTGCTAGGCAGGATCGAAGACGGCGGAGTCCCTCTCTCTCACTTCGCGCACGCGAAACCCCTATTTGGCATCAAGACAGGCCTCATGGATGCGTATGTGATTGGCACCGCTGTACGCGACACGCTCGTGTCCGCGAGCCCCGAATGCGCGCGGATCATCAAGCGTTTCTTGCGGGGGCGTGATGTCAAGCGCTGGCACCCCGCCTGGGAGGGACTTTGGCTGATTCTGCTCAAGTCAAGTGAGAACTTCGCGTGGCCGTGGGCGCAGTGTAGCAGCGAAGGCACCGCTGAGATAGTATTCGCGAAAACATACCCGTCCGTTTACGCACATATGAAAGCACACGAGCCCAAATTAAGGGCAAGGACGGATCACGGGGCCTTCTGGTGGGAACTCCGAACATGCGCTTACTACTCCGCACTTGAGCAGTCGCGAATCATGTGGCCGGACCTGAGCTACCACTCGCGATTCTCCCTCGTTTCCGGCGACATGCTTTCAGAGACAACCTGCTTCTCATTAGCGTCTAGCGATGAGTGGTTGTTGGCTGTCTTGAACTCGCCACTCATGTGGGCATGGCTCTGGCGCAACACAATTCACGGCAAGGACGAGGCACTTCGGCTCAAGACCATCTACACCGAACGCATCCCCGTTGCCGATCCCAGTGAGAAGACTCGCACCACCGTTGCCGCGCAAGTCACCCGCCTGATTGACATTGCGGCGTGTCAACAGGAGACGACGCGTGCCCTCCTCGATTGGCTTCGGGTTGAATACGAAGTCGAGAAGGCCACCCTGAAACTGCAATCGCCATTCGACCTCGATTGCGACTGCTTTGTTGCGGAGGTCAGGAAGGTTCGCGGCAAGAAAAAGCCCCTATCCGCGGCCGCGCTGGCGAACCTCCGGGCCGAATACGCCCGATCCATCGAACCGGCCCGCACCCTTGCCGCCGAAGCCCTGAAGCTCGAAAACAAACTCAGCGACCTGGTCAACGAAGCCTACGGCCTCACGCCCGACGAAGTCGCCCTCCTCTGGCATACCGCCCCACCGCGCATGCCGATCCCGCAGCCGGTCGGATGAACACTCTAACTTCCGGGCTCCCCCCGATTCGCGTCATCCGCCGGGCGCTCGCGACTGGCGCGCGCAAGCAGCGACAGCACAATGGCCTTCACGGCTGGCTGTGCAAGCACGTCCTGTACCATCTTCGAGAACTCTGCCGGAGACGACGCGACCCATTTGTTCTCGACGCATAGGCCGGGACCCATCACCTTGGACATGACTGCAGAAGCAGAGAGCATCTCTCCGACACTGGGTAGATAGACGCGTTCTTTCAAGAAATCGGGTAGGCTGTCGTCTGGCGGAATGACGGCGACGGGATACTCGAAGTCGACCCGGTGTTGAGCAGCGAACAGGCGAACCCGGCTGCCGGCCAGAGGCGATTCCACCTCGAAACCTAGCATGATGCGGTCCTCACCTGCCAACCTCACTACATGTGCCGCGAGTAGACCGTTGGTCCGGGCTTCGAGCCGTTTTGCCTGATGCTCCAGGATCGCCTGTGGGGAAATGACGTCCTCCGACTTGATGTCGTCGGGCCAGAGATCGCGAATGACTGTGGACATGAGCTTGACTCCTCTATTCATTCTATCGCCGCGAGCCGGAACACAATCGGCAGGTGATCCGACCCCACGTCCGCGTCGGGTCGGCCATCGCGTCCCAGAAGGTCGACTTCACCGACGTTCCTCAGGATTTCCACGTTGCCATCGAACCATGGCAGGGCATCGGGGCGAATCAGCAACTGGTCAAAGATGTTCCAGTCGTAAGACAAATGCCCGGAATTCCGGTAATGGTACGTGCCCGGAGGCCCGTCGGTACGGTCGCCGAAAAACCCCCACATGGGGTTATAGAAGAACGGGTACTCGCGCCCCTGTACGGTTCGGCTACCATCCCTCACCGTCGCCCGAGTCATCATTGCGTGGAATCCCGAAGCTTGAACCACACCAGCCTCGAAGGGATTCATGTTGAGATCGCCAACCACAATCGTGCGGCGATTGTCATGCTCCTCCTCGACCCGTCGTATCTCGTCCGCAAGTACCTGTGCCTCCGCGGCTTGGTCCGCAGGACCGAAATCGAACTTGCTCGGCAAATGAACGGCCGCCAGTAGAAACTGTTTTCCGCGGAAGTGCAGCAAGCGGACGGTAACTCGACCAAGCAGATCCCCGTAAACCTCACGCAGACCAAGAGTTTCGCGACGAGCGAACACCTGCAACCGCTGTGTCTCTCTCTGCGGCTCGAAGTACGAGTGGTCCACCGCCCGACGCAACTCAGCAAGCATCAGCTCCGGAGCGACACCTGGTTCGGCCAGCACGACCACGTCCGCCTGCGTTTGGGCGCAAAGCTGACCGACCAGAGCCGTCCGGTCGCGGCGATTGGTGTTCCAAAACACGCAGGTGAAGGTTTCTTCCATCGCGAAGGAAACCGATGTCGTACCGGCACTGACATGACGCCCCCAAAAAATCCAATGATACCAGAAGGAGCCTTCGGATGGAAGGGATCGGCAACGGCTCCTCGGGGGAGGTGTGTGGCATGAAGGGAAAAGGGGCCATCACTGATTGCCAGGGGTTTTTCGGTGGTCCGCGGGGCCGCGGAGGGTGAAACCGGACTTCAACCTCGACACCTTCAACTGGCTCAAGGACGAGTCGCTGGAACACGCCGACGACCTGCCCCGGCCCACGCCCTCGCCGCCAAAGCCCTGAAGCTCGAACACCAACTCAGCGACCTCGTCAACGAAGCCTACGGGACGGAAAAGGGGGCATCACTGGTCTTGGGGTGCTTTCGCTGGGCGGACGCCGTCGCGACGAGTCACACCGAGCGCCAGGCGGGTCGATGCCCGAATACCAGCGGCGTCCACTTCTTTCCGAGCACGGCGCCCCTTCGGCGCAACCGCCCCGTGTCGTTCCCGCCCGGACTCTGCTATCCTGACGCACAACCTACGTCGCTGCCTCGGACCCTGCCGGCCTGACGGCAGGAAATAGCCCGACAACCAATGACGGACGCAATCCCCGCACCCCATCCCGAGCGGCGCTGCGACATCGACTGGCTGCGGATCCTGGCCGTGCCGCTCATAACCCCATCCCGAGGAAGCCCCCTCGGGCGTCGCTCGCCGCCCGAAGCCGCTCCAGGCGATGAATGGTCTTGTCCAGGTCCCCGGCCGCGATGAAGCGGTCGAACTCGACCTTGACGGCCTCTCGGACGGAATCGGCAAACCACTCGATGGCTGGGGTTGTCAGCCACTCGCACGCGGCGCGAGCCAGTTGTACCTCCAGGTCGCAACCGAGGGTCTTGAGGTCCTCGGCGTCGGTCAGCACCGTGCCCTGGAAACCGAACTCCAGCATTCCGGTCTGCTCGTGATTGGTCAAGTGAAACACGCACTTGCCGTCCTGGAGGTAGTACGAATTGTGAAGCCCGTGCTTGGCTGCCGCGTCGCGCAGCCGTCGGTGCAGCGACACGACCTCGGGCGAGGCATCTACCGGGGGGGCGAACGAGGAAATGGAGCGCAACGGCAAGCACCCGAAAGTGATATCGACCCAACGACTCATGCCCATCTCCTTGACGCAGCCGGCCGCTTGACCTGAAGAATCGTCACGCCTTGCGCCGATTCAACAGACGGAAGCTCGATACATCACTATGTTGAGCATATTACTAGTTTACATCGCCGGTCTATTCCGGTATAATCGCCTTCGCTGGGAATTACAAGCCCCGGGCGGATCGGAGAAACAGAACATGAACGTCGCAACGGCCGGCTCGCCTTCGGCGGGCAAGACCGACGCCCTCTCGGCCGGAAACGCCCCGCCCGGGGAATCCGCGATCGCCGTGCGGCGCCCCACGGCCGCAGAGCTTGAAATGATCGATCGCCAAAGCGCCCGGCTGGAGATGGCCACCGCGGAGGAGATACTCGCTTGGGCAGTGGCCACCTACTTCCCCCGGTTCACGATGGCCACGGGGCTGGGGCCCGAAGGCTGCGTCATCCTCTCCATGCTCGCGAAGATCGAGCCCCGCGTCTACGTCTTCAATCTCGACACCGGATACCAGTTCCGCGAGACGCTCCAGCTCCGGGAACGGATCGCCCAGAAGTACGGGATCGTCGTGGACTTGCAGCAGCCCGAGCTTCCCGTCGACGCCTACGAGGCAGCCCACGGCGGGCCGGTCTACCGGAGCGATCCGGACCGGTGCTGCTACGACCGGAAGGTTTGCGTGCTCCAGCGGGTGGCGCAGGATTTCGACGCCTGGGCCACGGGGATCCGCCGCGATCAGGGCCCGACGCGGGCCGATACGCCGATCGTGCGTTGGGACAAGAAGTTCGGCCTGGTGAAGATCAGCCCGTTGGCGCGATGGACCAAGAGCGACGTCTGGCGGAGGATTCTCGACGAGCAGGTCCCGTACAACCCGCTGCACGACCAGGGGTATCCCAGCATCGGTTGCTGGCCTTGCACGCGTGCCGTGGCGGAGGGCGAAGACGAGCGCGCCGGCCGCTGGACCGGGACGGCGAAAACCGAGTGCGGCCTGCACACGGCAGCGGAGTAGTGCTCCGACGCACCTGATTTGACGGGTGCCATGGCGACGCTTGCGTCGCCATGCAGCGCAACGACATGCCCACGCAAGCGTGGGCATGGCACCCAACGCTCAAGGGTCCAAGGGCGTCCCGGCCGGGGAGACGCCGTGGCGGCTGATCTCCTCCCGAAGGGCCTTGCCCAGGTGGCTGTGGTGCCGGCCGTAGAAGAGGTAGATCGCCAGGCCCACCGCCAGCCAGACGAAAAGCCGGAGCCATGTTTCCGGCGGGAGACTGGCCATGAGGATCAGGCACATCACGATGCCCCCCGGGGCCACGAGCCAGATCGCCGGTGCGCGGAAGGGCCGCTCGGCAGCCGGGTTGACCCGCCGCATGAGCCAGACCGAGCTGCAGACCACCACGAAGGCAAACAGCGTGCCGATGTTGACCATGTGGCTCAGCCCCTCCAACGGGAAGAACGAGGAAGCCACCGCGCAGAATGCCCCGGTCAGGATCGTCGCCTTGTGGGGCGTGCGGAACCGCGGGTGTACGGCCCCGAAGAAATTCTCCGAGAGCAGCCCGTCGCGGGCCATGGCCAGGAACACGCGGGGCTGGCTCAACAGCATCACCAGGAGCACGCTGGTGATCCCCGTCAAGGCCCCCACGGTGACCACCACGGCCGCCCCCTTCAAATCGAATCTTTGAAAAGCGCCAAGGATGGGCGCGTTGATGTCGATCTCCGGATAAGGGACCATCCCCGTCACCACCGCAGCCACAACGATGTACAACACGGTGCAGACGGCCAGCGAGCTGATGATCCCGATGGGGACGTCCCGCTTGGGGTTCCGGGCCTCTTCGGCGTGGGTGGAGACGGAGTCGAAGCCGATATAGGCGAAGAAGATGATCGCCGCGCCGCTGAACACGCCGCTCCACCCGTAGGGCAGGAATGGCGTCCAGTTCTGCGCATCGATGTATCCGATGCCTGCGACGATCACGAAGAGCACGGCCGCGATCTTGATAATCACCATAGTCGCATTGAAGCTGGCGCTCTCGCGGATGCCGATCACGAGGATCGTCGTGATGACGGCGGTGATCATCACGGCTACGATGTTGCAGGTGAGGTGGATTCCGCCGATCTGGACCGGAGTGGACTCGTAGGCCATAAAGCCGGCCTTGTTGTCCTCTTGAATGTCCAGGAGCTTCTTGGCGGGGGGCGTTTTCGGCTCGTATTGAAGCCGGTCCTGGAGGGCCTTCTGAATCCTTTCGATACACCCTGGTGCGGCCGTGCTTAGCTCCGCCTCGGCCTTGGCAATCGATTCGGCGGTGAAGGCCACCGCGACGTTCTTCACGCGGTGGATGGACGACTCGGCCGCGACGGGGAGCGCCACCCCGCCCGCCTCCTCCTCGGTGAAGATCGGCTCCGCCGTGGCGGACGCGACTACCAGGGCTTGAGTGGCGCGGTAGTCGACGTGCTGCGTCGCCGCGGTGAACGGGTCGGTCGTGAGCCAGAACGGCAGCGTGACCAGGGCCTGGCCGCCCTTGGTCTTGAACAGCGCGAGAAACTTTAGGAAGTAGTTCGACCATCCGTTGGCCACCGTGGCCGAGGCCATGGCGTATTCCAGCACCAGGTCCCAGCCGATGATCCAGGCGACCACCTCGCCCAGCGAGACGTAGGCATAGGTGTACGCGCTGCCGGCGATCGGGGCCATCGAGGCGAATTCCGCGTAGCAGAGGGCGGCGAACGCACACGCCAGGCCGGCGAAGACGAAGGAGAGAATCAGCCCCGGACCGGCCTCTTGGCGGGCGGCCACGCCGGTGAGCACAAAGATGCCCGTCCCGATGATCGCTCCGATGCCGAGCGAGGAAAGCGTCACGGGCCCGAGCACGCGCCGCAAGCGGTGCTCGCCGGCCATTTCTTGGAGCACGGCGTCCAGCGATTTCTTGATGAAAAGCTGCTTGCGGAACATAGTCTGGGTCGATCCTCCGGGGGGTCTTCCGCGGGATTCTGGACGATACCTAGCCGGCAGCGTCCTGTCAAGGAACCGGCTGGAAACTGCACGTCTACCCGCCGGTCCCGTCCCTGTGGTATAGTGCCGGCAGTGTCCGCGGCCAGTGGACCTGGGACGCGGGACTGACATGCGCGAGGACTGAGTCCATGCCAATCTCCTGGAACGAAATCCGCCAGAACGCGATCCAGTTTTCCCGCCGGTGGGCGGGCGCCAGGAGCGAGAGCGCGGAGAAGCAGACGTTTTGGAACGAGTTCTTCGCGGTGTTCGGCATCTCCCGCCGGACCGTGGCGAATTTCGAGGAGCGGGTGGGCAATCTTTCTGGAAACTATGACCGCATCGACCTGTTCTGGCCGGGGATGCTGCTGGTGGAGCACAAGAGTCTCGGCAAGGATCTTGAAGACGCCGAGTCGCAGGCCCACCGTTACATCGACAATCTTGTCAGCGCCGGCCGGCACGATGAAGTGCCTCGCTACGTGATCGTGTCCGATTTCGCGCGGATTGGCCTGCTGGACCTGGAGCCCGAAGAGCCGGGCAAGAAATCGGCCCGGGGCGGCTACAGGATCGAATTCCCCTTGGCCGAGCTGCACCACCGCATCCACGACTTCGCCTTCATTCCGGGCTACAAGCAGCACCGGTTTGAGGACCAGGACCCGATCAACCTCCGCGCGGTCGGCATCATGGGCGATCTTCACGACGCCCTGAAGGCCGGCGGCTACAGCGGCCACGAGCTGGAGCGCTTTCTGGTCCGCGTTCTCTTCTGTCTGTTTGCGGAAGACACCGGCATCTTTGAGCGCGAGGCCTTCCGGCTGTACGTCGAGGACCGCACCAAGCCGGACGGCTCCGATCTTGGGCATCATTTGGCCCGGCTTTTCGACGTGCTCAACACGCCCGCGGATGAGCGCCAGAAGAACCTCGACGAAACGCTGGCCCCCTTCCCCTACGTCAACGGCGAGCTTTTCGCGGAGAAGCTCGGCTTTGCCGACTTCAACCGCGACATGCGCAACAGCCTGCTGGCCTGCACTCGCTTCGACTGGTCGCAAATCTCGCCGGCCATTTTTGGGTCCCTCTTTCAGGGCGTGATGGAGCCGCGCGAGCGCCGGCAGATCGGCGGCCACTACACCAGCGAGCGCGACATCATGAAGGTCATTCGCGCTTTGTTCCTTGACGACTTGCGGGCCGAGTTCCATCGCATCAAGAGCAACAGGAGCCAACTGAAGCAGTTCCACCAGAAGCTGGCGCGGCTCCGCTTTCTGGACCCGGCCTGCGGCTGCGGCAACTTCCTCGTCATCACCTACCGCGAGCTTCGCCTCCTGGAAATCGAAGTCCTTCAAGCGATGAACGGCCGCCAGCAACAGTTGGACATCCAAACCCTTTCGCTGGTCGACGTGGACGCCTTCTACGGAATCGAGATCAGTGAGTGGCCGGCCCGGATCGCGGAAGTGGCGATGTGGCTGATGGACCATCAGATGAACGTCCGGCTTTCCGAAGCCTTCGGCCGATACTTCGTCCGCCTGCCGCTCTCAAAGAGCCCCACGATCGTCTGCGGAAACGCCCTGCGGCTCGATTGGGAGGACATCCTCCCGCCGGAGCAGTGCAGCTACGTGCTGGGCAACCCGCCGTTTGTCGGAAAGCAGTTCATGGATCCGGACCAAAGCGAGGACATGAAACTGGTGTGTGGCCACATTAAGGGGCATGGCCTGCTCGACTACGTAACCGCTTGGTACGTGAAGACCGCTTCCTACATCCAGGGCTCGCCGGTCCGTGTCGCCTTTGTCTCCACCAACAGCATCACCCAGGGCGAGCAAGTCGGCGTTCTTTGGCGGGTTCTGTTCGAGCGGGGGATCAAAATTCACTTCGCGCACGGGACGTTTCCCTGGGAAAGCGAAGCCAAAGGGAAAGCCCACGTGCATGTGGTCATCATTGGCTTTGCAGCCTTCGATTCCTCTCCCAAGCAACTCTATCAGTATGAGACGGCCGCACCAAGCTCCTCCCACGACTCCAGTCAGGGACGGGCGAATGAAGCCGTTGCTACGGTCACTGAGGTGCCGAACATCAGTCCGTATCTCGTCGCCGGTCCGGATTCCGTTCTTACAGCGAGGAACAAGCCTCTCTGTCCGGTGCCGGAGATCGTGTTTGGCAGCATGCCGAACGATGGCGGGCACTTGCTGATGACCGGTTTTGGCCGCGATATGCTCCTTCGCGAGCACCCCGAAGCCGCCAAGTATCTGCGGCGCTTTGTGGGCGCCGTGGAGTTCCTGAATGGGACCGAACGTTGGTGCCTGTGGCTGCACGGCGAGAGTCCGGGGGAATTCCGGCGGATGCGTGCAGTGATGGATTGCGTACATGCGGTCGCAATCCATCGCAAGAAGAGCAAACGTCCTACCACGAAGGAACTGGCCGACACTCCGGCGTACTTTGGCGAAATCCGCCAGCCGGACTGCGCATATCTGCTCATACCTTCAGTGTCCAGTGTGCGCCGCCGTTACATCCCCATCGGATTCATGCGTCCCGACATTATCGCAAGCAATCTGGTTCTTCTGGTCCCGGGCGCCAACCTCTACCACTTCGGAGTTCTATCCTCCGCCATGCACATGGCCTGGGTGCGACGAGTGGGCGGGCGATTGAAGTCCGACTATCGCTACTCAAACAAGATCGTTTACAACAACTTTCCCTGGCCCGCTGAGCCGAGTGCGGCCAAACGGGCCCGTGTGGAAGAAGCGGCGCAACGCATTCTCGACCTGCGCGTGGAACTGGGAGACGGACGAGCGGGGTTCCTCCCCGTCAAGAAAAAGGGGGGCCAGCCCGCCTGCCTGGCCGACCTTTACGATCAAGAGGCCATGCCCCTCCCCCTCTACAAAGCCCACTCCGCGCTCGACCGCGCGGTGGACCGCTGCTACCGCACGCAGCCGTTCACCAGCGAGCGGCAGCGAGTGGAGTTCCTCTTCGCGCTCTACGAGAAGCTCACCGCCCCGCTGACCGCCCCGTCGCGCAAGAAGAGCCGCTGATTCGGTCTTGACTCCCCTCTCCCGTCTCGGGAGAGGGGTTCGGGGTGACGGGACGGTTGTGGCCAAGACGCGCAGCCGTTGTTGGACGCCCGCTCTGGCCGCGCGAGAAGGATGACAGGCTAGTGCGCCGACGCAACTCGTTTGACACGTTGGGTGCCATGCCCACGCTTGCGTGGGCATGTCGTTGCGCTGCATGGCGACGCAAGCGTCGCCATGGCACCCGTCAAATCAGGTGCGTCGGACTATTGGACGCCTGTCCTACTCGACAGACACGCTGGAAGCCCGTCCTACGGGCTCAGTCCCACCACCAGTTGGTCCGCTTGGCGGCGGACGTCTTGTGGACGGCGGCCACCGCGTCGCTGGTCTGGGCCTTCTCGACGATCGCCCAAGGATTGATCTGCACGCCGCCGGCAGCCACCAGCCACCGGTTCGACTTGCGGAACGGGACCGCCTGCGTGGCCACCTGCTTGGGCGCGGCCATCCGCGCCGTCTCCAGCCCGCCCTTGCCCGTCAACAGCGGCAGGGCGTTGCCGGCCTTGGCCGTCAAGTTCTCCTTCATCATCAGAGCGGCCACGACTGCCAGGTCCATGCAGTTGCGCAACTGGCCGAAGATCGGATCGGCCTTGGAAAGGTCTTCGTAGCGCTCGGTCATCGTGTCGGCCCAGCGCTGGGCCACTGGGTCGGCCTGACCCGTCGGATGCTGGATCCCGTTGGCGTCGAAGAAGTCGTTCTCCGTCATGGTCTTGACCTTCGCGCCGCGCAGCTCCCAGGCCAGCCCTTGCTCATCGCGGACCAAGGGCTCGTACGACGGCTCCAACCACCATCGCGGCAGCGTGCTATGGACTCCGCGCCCCGCCTTCGCCATCTCCAGGAAGCTTGGCAGCCCCGCCACGGGCGACGGATCCAAGGCCAGCGACACGCGCTTCATGCGGTAGTCGGCCGCAACCATCACCTGGGCAAAATGGCTCGTCTCCGGCAGCCCGTGAATCGTGATCTTCTGCGGACCAAGCTGCTCCTCCATGGCCGGAGCGGCAATCCGCGGGTCCGGACTCGCACGCCGCGAAGCGGCGCGGAGCCGCTGAATGCCCTCGGGCGTGGGATCGATGGAGCAGGCCATGACCGTGCGCGTGGGTCCGCCCGAGGCCCGCAGCGCCACCACGAGATCGTCCAACAGCATCACCGGGCGGCCGCTGTTGGCCCCCACGAAGGCGCCGCGGTCGTCCACTTTCCAGCCTTCGGCGGGCCCGACCAGCACAATGTCTTTCTCCTCCGGATAGACCAGCACGTATCGGACCTGCTGCAACCCGGCCAGGCACTGGACTGCCGGCGGGAGCGGCTTGCCGCTCTGGACAGGGAGCTGGCGGAGCTGGCCTCCGCGCG
>CAYGZI010000136.1:0-11271 GCA_964354245.1 uncultured Planctomycetaceae bacterium | reverse complement strand
CGTCCATGTCCTTGCAGAATTGGGCATTCTTCTTACAGGTGGGGTCATTGATCGGGTGGATCATGCAGCACTCGATGCTGCAGAGCTGGATCTGGACGTTCGGCCGCGGCTTGAGCGTCTTGGGCGGCTTGCGCGTGTACCAGTAGCTGAGCGTTCCCACCTTCACCCCCGGGTGCTCCTGCGCGACCGCGTCGGCAATCGCGTTGACGAACTCCAGCAGCGTGCCCATCGGCGTGCCCTCGCGATCGTCGATGGCCCTGCAACCCGGGCACAAGCAGTTCTTGGCGTTGTCGTTCTGGCTGACCGAGATGTTCTCCTTCCCCCGATTGGCCTTCAGGTCTGCCAGCACGGCCTCCTTCACAATCTTGAGCACGTCGGGGTTGGTAAGGCACGGTTCGGTCTCGGACCAGTCGTCCCGGACGTCCGACAGGCGCTTGCCGCCGCGCAAGGCAAAGTATTCCGGATGCTCCTTGCCGTACTTGGCCGTCGGGATCTGGTGGCCAAAGGTGTGGCTGATGAGCGACTGGCCGGTCTTGCCACCGTACTTCGCTTCGCCGCCGACGGTGTTCACCCGTAGCCGGGCGGCCAGCATCGGTGAGCGATTGGTCTCGCCATAGTAGCTCCAGCGGAACGAGAGGGACGGCTCGTAGGCGCGGTCGAGCGGGCCGACCACGACCTTCGCCCGCAACTTCGGAATAAGCGTGTGGTCGGCGGTCAGGAACCGCACGCCCAAGTAGTCCTCCAGAAATGTATACACGCCGTAGAGCGTTCCGCGGGGCCGGCCGCCGGCAATGGCGATGAGGTTGTCGCGCACGACGATCCGCAGGCATTCCGGACCCATGGCAGCGGCGTCGAACGCCACGGGGCTGCCGGTCAGGGATTTGCTTGCCCCGATGAAGACGTGCCGGTCGGCTCGATCGGGGGCCGTGACCGTCGCGAGTTCAATGCCCGTCGCTTGGGCGAAGATCGAACGAAACTCCTCGGCGGCGTAGGTCTCGCTGGGCGATGCGTCTTTCGCAACAACAATGTCCCAGCCGGCAAGCTTGGCTAGATCGACGCCCGCCTGCTCGGTGGCAGCCGCTCCAGCCGCGAAACCGAAGATCGCCACTACGGCGAGGAACGTTGGACGGGACATAAACCACTCCTTTCGCGTGACAGGACTATGTAGCATTAAACGTCAACGTGCGGATCATAGCTCAAGGGGATTTGGCCTTGGACCTGCTTATCTTCCGTGCGCTCTGGTGCAGCGGGTAGTGGATGCGAGCAGACCGACTGCAGCAATGCTGACTATCTCCCCTTGGGACCGGGACCGGCAATTGGGAACATCGAAACGCGGAACTTGGTGCAGCCGTAGGGAATCAGCGTGATTCTTTCGGGCCGCTCCCCTTTCGTGATCGGTCCGGACGGCAGACGCGGCGCCTTGGGCTCCGGGTTCCAGTCGATTGCTACGCCGTTGGTGCGCAGCTTCAGCGGGGATGCCAGCGGCCAGTCCCATTTGGCGGGCATCGCCTGACGCTCCACGACGATGTCGTGCTCGAGCTTCTCGCCCTGCATGTCCATCGCGTACTTCCATTTGGCGGCCGGGTCGGGCGTGTTGGGGCCTTGGGTGTCCGGAATCGGCAGGGCGAAAAGCAGCGGGCCATAAGAGACCGAGGCGTAGGGCGCGCCCTGGGCGTTGTTGTCGCGTCCCGTTTTCACGCTCACCGACATCGGAAACCGCAGGCGTATGGCGTCACCCGGTTTCCAGAGCCGCTCGACGCGCACGAACCCCTTGGCGTCGGGCGCGGCCTTGACGCCCGACCCGTTCACGCTCAACTCGGGATTCTTGCACCAGCCGGGAATGCGCAGCAAGAGCGGGAACCTCGCATCCCGGGCCGGCCTGACTCTCATCTCGATGACCTCGTTGAAGGGGTAATCGGTCCGGCATACGATCTCGACCGGCACGCGATCGGCAGCCAGTGCCGAGACCTTGCAGGGGCCGTAGTGCGTGGCCGCCAGCCCGTTGTCGTACGTGGCCATCCACATGTGCATCACGTAGTTGGGCAGGATGCGGTTCAGGGCCGCCGTGCAGCACAACGGGAAGTGCGTGGCCTTGTACGAGCACCCCGACGCCCCAGGCCCATGGGGACATGGCGGGGAGCCGTCGACGACACGGTTGGGACTCTGGAAATAGACGTGAGTCTTGAAGTCGCGCGCGACGGCGGCCGGACCGGCGTTGAAAAACGCCCGTTCCGCCCGGTCCGCCATGCGTCCGTCGCCGGTGACGCTCAACAGGACGATCTTGCTCCAAAGGTAGCCCGCCACGTCGCAGGTCTCGGTTCCTCGGAACGCGCCGGTCGGCCCGTAATGCTCGTCGGCGACCGGTACGCCGGAGGGCTGCATGGCGTCGCGTTCGAGGAGGTCGTGCCACGCTAGGGCCGCGTCGAGGAACTCGCGGTTGCCCGTCCACAGGTAGCCCAGTGCCCAAGGCGTCGTGCCTTCAAGGAAAACTACGACGTGCTCGTTGGGCTCGGCCCCCGGTTTCATGTTGGGCATCCGGCGGAACCGGTCCCAGGCAGTCGGCGGCGTGCCCTTGCCGCCGCCGTCTTTGGAGAAGCGTGTTGTCAGGCCCGCGGCGATTTCCTTGTTTCCCGTCCAGGTGTAGGTCTGAAAGGCGGGCCAGATGCTCGACATGCCGCCTCCCAACTGCACCCAGCTGCGGTCCCCGGCATACGCCGTCTCCAGCGTCTGCAAGACGCGTTTGTCTCCGGAACCGGCGTAGTAGGCCGCCATGCCGCGCCCCAGCAGCCCGCAAGCCCAAATGGGCCAGCCGGCGTCACATCCGATCGCCTTTACGTCGTCGGGATTGTTCTTGTTGAGCCACCAGAGAAAGACGATGCTGTTGGGGTTCATGTGGGTGACGACCACGCCGAAACGCCTCTTCGCCTGTTGCACCAGCGCGTCGTCGTGCAGGACATAGCCCAGACGGACCAGGCCGTCGAACCAGTATCCGCCGCCTTCATAGGGCCATGCCCCTTTAGGCCAATTGAGGCGGTCGCCGGTCATCGTGTGATCGACCGCCCACGCCCTCTTGAACTCCTCGTGGACCTCGTCCATGTGGCCGGTGTATCCGTCCCGGGCCGTCAGGCACCAGTCGCGGAGCCAGCCGGCAGGCTCCACCGCGCCAGGCGGCAGCGCGATGAACGCCGGGCGCGTGGGCGGCTCGAAGGGGCGCCCATAATTGACCGCTTGCGGTTTGGACGACTGCGGCTCCGCGGCCGAAAGCCAAGCGGCGGCAAGCACAGCGGCCGCGAAGGCTGGCAGTTCGCAACAGACTCGGTCGACACGCTTCATTGCTGTCCTCCCTGGAAAAGAACGGTTGATTCCACCTGTCATCGACATGGTCCCCTCGCACATCACTACGCTAGAGACGCGGTCCGTCAAGAGCCCCCCCAAACGCCGTGGCAACCCCCAGTTTAGCGTCTGGACCCCGCAATGGAACCCATCCCAGGCAGGCGGGACACGCGTCCTGCTCAGAGGCGGTGCGGATTTCGTGGTCGCTGGCTCATACCCCCGGCCTCCCACACGGTCCAGTAACCGTCTGTAACTTGCCATGGGTGGGGAAACGGGTCAGAATCAACGCATCGCTGCCCCCTGAAGTCCCGCGATTGCGAGTTCCTGCCCATGCCGAAGCGACCATGCCCGTACTTGTTTTGCGTTCCCTGCTTGCTCATCCTGGCTGCCGCGCTGATCGGGTCAAGTCCCGCGGGTGCCGCGGTGCTGGCGACCAACGGCAAGCCAGCCGTCTCCATCGTCCTAGCTGACGATGCGATCCCTGCCGAGCGCACTGCCGCCGAGGAACTGGCCGAGTATCTGGGGAAGGTCACCGGGGGCAGGTTTTCGATCATTCGCCAGTCCGGTGCATCGCAGCAGGCGGCGGCCATCTTCGTGGGTCCAACACGGTTCGCCAAGCTTCACGGTGTCGATCCGGATTCTTGGGGGCCGGAACAGTGGGCGATCCGAACCGTTCGCAACGACCTGATCCTGGTCGGCGGTCGACCGCGTGGAACCCTGTATGCGGCCTATCGCTTCTTGGAGGACGTGGTTGGCGTTCGCTGGTGGAGTCCGTTCGAAGAGCATGTCCCCAAGCGCCCGACGCTGGAAGTCGGGGCATTGGATCGCCACGGTGAGCCCAGGTTCCGGTATCGTGACATCTATCTCTTGTACGCCAACGATGGAGGGCGTTTCGCTGCACGAAACCGGCTCAACGGCCAGGGCTTCGGCTCGCTCGATGCATCCTTAGGCGGAGGCGTTTACTATGGCCCGCCCAACGGCGTGCATACCTTCTACTTCTACATCCCGCCGAAGCATTACTTCGAGAAGCATCCCGAGTGGTTCTCCCTGGTTGGCGGCAAACGGACGGCCGACAAGGCGCAGCTTTGCCTGACGAACCAGGAGTTGCGAGCCGCGATCATCGAGAAGCTCAAGGCATACATCGAACAGGCGCGAGCAGAGGCCCGGAAGGCAGGGAGGCCCGCGCCAAGAGATTTTGACATCTCGCAGAACGACTGGGGTGGAATGTGCGAGTGCCCCAAGTGCCAGGCGATCGTCCAGCGGGAAGGTTCGCAGTCGGGCCCGCTCGTGGACTTTCTGAATCACGTGGCCGACGCGGTGCGCGACAAGTACCCAGAGGTCCGGGTCAACACCTTGGCCTACCAGATGACCGAAGATCCCCCCAAGACGCTCCGACCGCGAGACAATGTCATGCCTCGGTTGTGTGACACGAACGCCAACCTGCTGCGGCCGATCACGCATCCCGATAACCGGAAGTTTGCCGAGCGGCTGGCCACCTGGGGGCGGATCGCCAAGAATCTGCGGATTTGGGATTACGCGGTCACCTACACGCCGCACCCCGGCCTGCCGTTGCCTACCGTCCATACCTACGCGCCCGACTACCGCTACTTCGCGGAGCACAACGTTGAGGGCGTGTTCACCGAGCACGAGTATGCCATCCTGGCGGACACGCGAGACCTGAAGATATGGATGATGGTCAAACTTCTGGAGGACCCCTACCGCGACTACGATGCCTTGGCGCGGGACTTCACCGACGGCTTCTACGGCCCAGCAGGGCCAACGATTCGCCGCTACCTAGCTGATCTCCAATCGGCCGCCGAGAACGCCAACAGCAACGTCAACTGGTTTCCGCCGCTGTCGCAGTACACCTACCTGACGCTCGAGTTTCTCCGCAGCGCCCAGACGACCTTCGACCAGGCAGAGAAGGCCGTCGCCAGCGACCCCGTGCTCTTGCGGCGGGTCCGTCATGCCCGGCTCCCTGTGGATCGGGCCTGCCTGGTGCTGTGGCCGAGAATCATGCGGCAATGGATCGCGGGCGACGGTTTGCCGGAGAAGATTCCTTTGGATCGGGCCGCGATCGCGGCACGGTGCCGCCAGACGTGGCAAGCCCACATCGATCTGCGTTATCCGGAGTCCCAACGCGCGGCCCCGCGGGCAGAGATCGACGCGGAGTTGACTCCCCTTTTGGCCCGGCCAGCCTTCGTCCCATTGCCGGAGAGGTTTCGCAACCTGAAGCCCTCCGCCATCTTCGACTTCACAGCGGAGCAGTCCGGCAATTGGCAGGACCAGGCGAAGCGAGTTCCTGACCCCGAGGCGGAGTGCGGCATCACCAACCGCCTGGAGTTGTCCCAACAAGACGTCGAGAAGTACAAGCTGCCGATGAACTGGGGAGCTTATGCCCCGACGGGCAAGCACTTCCTCGGCTCCGCCACGATTCGGCCGGAGCAGGTCCCAGGACCGGGCTACCACTGGTACAAACTGCCGCCGGTGGCCGTTCCGCCATCCACGTACGTCTATTTCTTCTGGAGTTGGATCGTCCAGTTCCCCATCGAGTCCGTTGGTGATTCATCGCGACCGGAGGAGAAGTTCGAGGTCTGGGCCCACATCAAATTTGGGGGTCCCGGTTTCCCGCACGGCAAACCGGGGCAGAACAGCGCGATTTGTGTGGAACGCGTGATCGTGGTGCGTGGTCCGAGGTGACTTCCACTGTTGAATGCTTCAGCACGAAAGGGATGACACGATGACGCCGCAGCAACGAGTGACTCGCCGCCGGTTCTTGGGTGCCACGGCGGCAACCGCCGGCGGGATGTTAATGCCTGGCGCGGCCGGGCTGGGGGCTGGCTCAATTGCCCCCCCATCCGACTTCGCCTCGACGGACCACTTCTGGTATCGCCTGCAACCTGCAGGCCGGTACATCGACTCGCAGCGTCGGAACAGGGCGTTCGGTTACACGGACGGGACTGTCTTTCTGTCCGAGGACAACGGCCGCACCTGGCCGCACAACGCCGCGTTTCCCGACGCTCAACACATCACGTTTAGCTGCATTCTCAAGAACGGAAACATTCTCTTCAGCACTCGCGAGAAACTGTACCTCAGCACAGACAACCTGAAAACGTACAGGCAAATTACGGTGAAGGACGCTGACGGTGCCGACTACCTCCCGCATACGCCACAAAACGCGGACCAACCCGGCTGGTACTTCCACACCCTTTCGGGTGTTAACTCGTGGGATGTCAGCGGCGTGGAGATGCTTGTGTGGGGGAATTACTGCAACGTCCTTGGCGGTGCTGCCCCTGTCAACATTTACTACTCAACCGACAACGGGCAGACCGTGAGAATCGCCTATGCCTTCGGACAGAATCCCCATTTTCGCGATAACGGCTCCGCCGGTGGAGGCACGAAGGGCAAGCTGCTTGGCGACGCCCGCAACCCGGTAATCTGCCGCCACGTTCACTCCGTGGCGTATAACCCCGCCGAAAACGCGTTCTATGCCTGCACAGGCGACGGTGATCGACCTGAGGGGTTCGAGTGCCACTGGCTGAAAGGTGTTTATGACGCGAAAATGGACAAGTGGCGTTGGAGGGTCCTCGTGTCGGATCACCTGAACTCGCGGTACAAGTCCGGCGGCATCAACTTCGTTGACGGAAGACTCTACTGGATTAGCGACTCGAATGGCCCCAAACCCTACGACCGAGGAATCTTTCGATGCAACCCGGCCGACCTCGCCAATCCGAAGGCGCACACGCTGCTGTTCAACCCGCAAGTCGAATCCGGAAACATGATCATCCAAGACGGCGTGATTCTGGCGTCGCATTGCGCACCCGCATCGCCACTGGCCACGGGAATTATCGTTTCCACGGATATGGGCCGAACATGGGCGCAATACGATCTCAAAGAGTTCGGCAGGCGATCACCCACCCGCTTCCATGAGAAGAATAGTGAAGGTTGGTTCAGGATGGACTTGAGATCGGGATGGATTGAGCATGCTGAGGTGTTGTTCATAAAGCCGAAGGACGCGCCCGCTGAGGGCAGAGGGTGAGGGCCATTGGTAGTTTCGTGAGGCCCCCAGTACCCCGACACACAGACATGGTGGGCGCCACGGGTATCCTGCCCGCGCTCTTCCCGAGCACTGGCGAGACGCCAGTGCCACCCAACGTCGCGTGGCAAGAATCGTTGGCAATCTGACATACCCCGTGCGACGGTGGACGGCACTCCTAACCTTCTGCCACGGCTCTCCCGGATTGCCATCTCATCGGTCACAATCCCGCGAACTCGTTGAGGCGCCAGGTGTTTCGGACGCCCTCCGCCCCAGCACGCAGGGGAAAAGAGGAGCCGGTCCTCACCCCCTCTGGGGACTTACCTCACGCTCCGGAGGTCCCCGGCAGTGAACCGCAATGTCCCAACTCGTCCAGGAAGGCAGTGGGGCGTCTCATCCGACATCGGGAAGTCAACGTTGGCGCGCCGGAAAACGCGCCAGAATCGCCTGGGAACCACCGACCCGACCCGGAAGCCGTCAAGCTTGACTTGCGTGCGTCTGGCGACGTTCTCGCGTTCCTGGCTGTTGGATGAGAACCCTGTCGGGACGCGCGTCGTTCTGGGGCGGGCGGTGGGGGTTCGGCGGCTTTCAGGGGTAGCGGTTCCTGCCCACGGCGAGGGAGGCGGGAGACCGTAGGGGACCCATTCACCCGTTTGCGGCGGTTTGTAAGAAACCAGGCCGGCGTTCCATGCTTTCAGCAAGATGAGTCGGGCTTGGTGAGACGGAGATTCTTACATTTCCAGCCCGGGGGAGTCTTGGCGTAGCGTTGCTGTCACGGGGCGCGTTGCCTTGGGCCACAAACGTGTCACTGATCGCTGCTCCCCTGCCTAGCCGATGCTACGCGCCCCATGACAACTGGACTGCCGCTGGCCCCAGGAACCAGAGGTGCGATGCGTTTTTCCAGGTTCAACAACTCGCCGAGTTGGTTATCGGGGCAGTTCGTCCCGAAGATCCCGGTTGTTCCGAGATTGTGCGCAACGGATGTGGCGGTTTTTCCTCCCAAGACTACTCATTCGCGATTCAGCCGTTCCACCAAGCGATCCCCTTGGGCCAGATCCGCCGCCCGAAACTCCTCCACCCGCCACGGCGGGTTCCCATTGCGCAGCCGTTGGCGGATGAAGCGATCCCGCCTCAACCGCTGGCCGGTGTGGAAGGCGGCCCCGTCGATGTAAATGGCCAGGCGACGGTCTGGCACGGCGAAGTCGGCGATCGAGATCGGCGGCTCACCGAGATTCGGCGCAACAGGCACCTGCTTTTGCGGGTGAAAACCGTGCTGCTCGAAGAGCCGTAGAAACTTCAGTTCAAGCGGTGAGCCAACCCCGGCCGCGTAGGCTTCCAGCCACGGCCGGGGAGCGTCGATGTCGCCAGTCTCTCGCGGGCGTCTCTGCGGTGCCACTTGGCCCAACTCTTCCAGGACCGGCATAATCTGTGGCCACGCCAAATGCTCGTGGTAACGCTGATTCTGGTACGACTTGAGACAGCGGTAGCAGGCCGTCTCGCAGCCTGGGTGATCCAGGTGCTCGATGGCCTGCTTGGCGATGGCATCGAACTGTTCGGCGATCCGGCTCAGGTAACCGGTGCCACCAAGGCTGGGGTCGATGAACGCCAAGGACAGCATCCCATACCGGCCGATTGCCTCGCCGGTCTGCCAGGGCCCCTCAAGCTCAAAGTCCAACTCGTTGGCGTCGAGCATAAAGAAGTGCTGCATTCCGGCCAGCAGGGCGTAGCCCAGGGACAGGCCCCAGGATTGCCACTGCTCGGGCTCGCTGGCCAGGGGAACCGGCACCAGCACCCGCAGAACCTCCTCCCTCCCGGCGGTGCTGATCGCCAACGGCACCGGGTTGCTACCCCTCCGCGGGCACGCCTCGGTGTGACCGATGTCGTCCTGCTGGCTCTTACCGCTCTTGGCGTTGCGGCGTCCGCCGGATGCGGTCTTATCAGGCGGGCGGGGTGTCAGCATCCGGCCGCACGTCGGGCATACCAGATAGCCCTTGGCCTTCGGGTGCAGGATCAGGCCGCCGTCGTCCACGTCTTTCTGGGTTGGCAGCTTGCCTTCGTTGACCCAGCGGACCTCTTCGTTGTGGCTCAGGCGCAGCGCCCAGCCGCTGGCAACCGTCCACCGGCCGACGATGTCGCCGTCCCATTGCGGATACGTCCGCACCAGGTTCCGCTCGGCATAGCGTTCCTCCTCGTCCAGGATCGGCGTTTCATCCGGCCAGGCCACGAAGCCCGCCAGCTCGTAGGAGGGCAACGGCTGGCCGGGGCCGGCCGTCGCGCAACGCGGGCATTTGGGCTCATCGGCGTTGTGACGCAGGCCGCACGTCTGGCAGACGCGGTACGGCCAGGTCGGCCCTTCGCTCCGCGGGTTCCACGGGGACGCCATGTCCAGGCCGATCACCTTCCATCGCTTCGATCGGGCGTAAACGTGGGCCTCCGGCTGGAACTGGCCGATCCCGAACCTCCGGGTAACTGAGATCGGGTCGTCTTCGTGGGCGTCACCCAGGAGCCGCAGCGCCGCCGGTTCCGAGGGGAACTCGTAGCCGGGAAGGATACCGAACTCGGCGAAGCGGCGAAGTGGATAGCCTGCCGAGCGGTCGTCCGCCTCCAGGCCGCTCCTTTGCCGATCGCTCGGGATGCCCAGCAGCCGGTTGATCAGTTCTCCGGCATGCACGGCCGCGAATCCTCGCTGGAGCCCCTCAGCGAAGGAGACCACCGGCTGACGCAGTTCCAGGACCTGCCTGGACGTGGCATCGACCACGCGCTGTATCCGGCCCGGCAGCTCTTCCAAGAGCGTCCTGAGCTTCGGGTCATCCAGCCCGGCGACGGCAAGTACATCGTCGCCCCACGCCTCTCGGGCAACGGCCAGGGCGTGACCGGCCTGGTCGCGGACTGCGGCGATCAGGCTGTCCACGGCTTCCTGGTTGATCGTCCCATTGGGCCCAACGTACTCCACCATCCTCCCCGCCAGCCCCGGTTCCGCGGCCCCGAACACGATGGCATAGAGGTGCCGGATGATCACGTCCCGGTTGCCCAGTGACACCGCCGGCGCCGGCACTTCACCCGCGATCATCTCCCGAGGCTTGTCGTAGAAATACTGGTCGTGCGGCGTGCTGCGGGCGTAACCAAGCACCAGGCCGACCCGGGACCGCCGCCCGGCCCGGCCACCGCGCTGGGCATAGTTGTCCGGCCGGGGCGGGATGTTCCGCAGGACCACGGCGTCCAGCCCTCCCACGTCGATCCCCATCTCCAATGTGGGCGAGCAGGCCAGCACATTGACCTTCGACTCTGCCGCCGGGGCCTTGAACGCAGTCTCGTAGTCGATGCGGTCGTCTGTGGTAATCTGGGCCGTGTGCTCCTTGGCCACCAGGGGGATCGTCTGCGGCTTCTTGATCCGCTTGACGGTCCGGTTGGCATTGACCTCCCGATCCAACCATCGCACCAGCGTCCCGTGGCATCTCGGGCAGGGCATCCCAGCCGCCGCGCCGGAGAGCACCGCGCCGCAGACGTCGCAGTGCATCCGGATCTCTTCGGTGACCAGTTGCAGCCGGACCACCTCCTCGTTGACTTGCAACAGCGTGCCCCGCTTCTGGGCCCCGAACACCTCTACCGGAACCAGAAAGCTCCCTCTCTTGAGGAAGTTGAGCAGGTCCACCATCTGCTCGGCGTGGGGCTCGGGGCCGCCGAAGCGGGCCAACAGATCCTTCATCAGCCGCTCCAGGCTCGGCCCCCGGCCGCCGGACTTGGGCTTGCGCCAGGCGTTGTGGCAGCGGATGCCGTACGGGACCCGTTCCGCCTCAACAAAGGCCTCCGCCTCGCCGCCGGGCGTGACCGGATACCCTTGCGGCTGCTTCATCCGTCGTTCCCAGTCGGCCCGCTGGATGTGGGCTGGGCAGACGACGTTG
>CAYGZI010000135.1:0-11357 GCA_964354245.1 uncultured Planctomycetaceae bacterium | reverse complement strand
GCGGACGACCTCGAGCTCGAGCTCCTCCCAGCCCAGCACCGATTCCTCGACGAGGACCTGGTGGATGAGGCTCGCCGACAAGCCGCGCGCCGCCACCGCCCGCAGCTCCTCGACGTTGTACACGAGCCCGCCGCCCGTGCCGCCAAGCGTGTAGGCGGGCCGGAGCACGACGGGATAGCCGATCTCCTCGGCGATCGCTTCGGCCTCCTCGACCGAGTGGCTCGGCGCCGAGCGCGGCACCGGGATGCCGAGCTTCGCCATCGTTTCCTTGAACGCGATCCGGTCCTCGCCGCGCTCGATGGCGTCCGCTTTGACGCCGATGATCTCGACGCCGTACTTATCCAGAATGCCTTCGCGGTGGAGGCTGGCGGCGAGGTTGAGGCCGGTCTGGCCGCCGAGGTTCGGCAGGAGCGCGTCGGGCCGCTCCCGCTCGATGATCTTGGCGAGGCTCTCGACGGTGAGCGGCTCGATGTAGGTCCGGTCGGCCATGCCGGGGTCGGTCATGATCGTCGCCGGGTTCGAGTTGACGAGCACGATCTCGTAGCCCTCCTCGCGCAGCGCCTTGCACGCCTGCGTGCCGGAGTAGTCGAACTCGCACGCCTGGCCGATCACGATCGGACCGGAACCGATGATCAGGACCTTCTGGATGTCGTCGCGTTTGGGCACGGTACTTGTCTCCCGGAAGTGTTATACGTATTCGATCGTTGCCGGCGGCTTGGGCGTCAGGTCGTACAGGCAGCGGTTGACGCCGGGGATCGCGGTGATCCGCTCGCAGAGCCGCCGGAGCTTCGGCCAGGGAAGCTCGACCGCGGTGGCTTGCCGCGCATCCACGCTGTCCACGCAGCGCACGACGATGATCTCGCCGAACTCGCGCTGGCCGTTGCGGATGCCGGTGGCCTTGTCGCTTAGCAGGACGGCCATGTACTGGAAGACGCCGGTGTCGGCCAGCTCCTCTTCGACGATCGCCGTGGCGGCCCGCACGGTCGCCAGCCGGGCCTCGGTCACTTCGCCGACGATCCGCGTGGCCAGCGCCGGGCCGGGGAAGGGGATCCGCTGCGTGACCTTGGGCGGCAAGCCGAGCACCTTGGCCACCTCGCGCACTCCGTCCTTGCGCAGCTCCTTGAGCGGCTCCACGACCTGGTACCCGTATTCCTTCTCCGGATCGATCCCGATCTGGGCGAGGATATTGTGCTGGCGCTTGATCCCGGCCACCGTCTCCTCGATGTCGGTCAGGATCGTGCCGTGCAGCAGAAAACGGGCCCCGCTGCTGCGCACGAGATCGCCGAAGACCTTCCGGTAGAACGTGTCGGTGATCGCCTGGCGCTTCTGCTCGGGATCGGTTAGCCCCTTCAGCGCGCCGAGGAACTCGGCCCGCGAATCCACCCGTTGGACGGGGATGCACATGTCGGCGAAGGTCTCGACGACCCTCTCGGGCTCGCCGTCGCGCATCAGGGCATTGTCGATGAACACCGTCTTCAGGCGGTCGCCCAGGGCGCGGTGCCCGAGGACGGTGACGACCGAGCTATCCACGCCGCCACTGAGGGCATTGATCGCCAGGCCGCTGCCTACGGTCTGGCGGATCTGGGCAATTTGATCCTGCACGAACTTCTGATAGTCCATTGGAACTCCCTCTGGTGCTCGCGCGGCCGGCCGGTCGTGCCCACAAGCAGGCCGGGCCGCATTCCTCCAAGACATCGAGACGACTGAATCTGCTAATGCTGGCCGGAATCCTACAGTTTCCTCATCGCCGATCCGACGTGGCATCCGCGGCCGCGATCAACGGCAACTGGCATGTAGCCAACAACTTATGGCGTCGATCCCACATCGGGAGCGGCCCATAAGATTCGCTGATTCCAGCATTAGGGAACGTAACAGACGGCCAGGCGAAAGAAAAGGGGGCGCTAGTCGCCCGGTCGGCCAAGCTCGGCGATGACGTACGGCCCCTCCGGGATGACCGCGATCGTGGCGTCCGGGCCGTACTCGGCAAGGCACTCGGCCACCGCCGCCTCGACGCTCGGGGCGCTCTCGACAAAGAGCCGCGAGAGGGTCTCGGCCGGGAGGCCGTCGCTGACGACCTTGATCCGCGTCTTGCGCCGGACCCGGGCCAGCTCTTCGACCTGCCACTGGTCCATGATGAAGTAGTCGGTCTTCAGGATCCTCTCCACGAAGGACTCCAACGAGGCGGCCTCCTCGAAGATCCGGCAGAACTCGGGACTGCCGATCCCTTCGCTCAGCCCGGCCGCCATGATGATCGTCCCCCCGGGCTTGACGATCTCCATCGCGGCAACCATGCCCTTGACCGACTGGTAGTACGTGGCGTCCAGCGGATAGCCGGCCGAGGTGGTGACAACAACGTCCACCGGCTCCGGCAGCGTATCGGTGACCAGCGGCCGGACAAAGCGGACCCCCTCCTGGAGCGCCTGCTCCATGTCGCCGGCCACGACGCACAGAATCCGGCGGCTCTCGTCGATGACCGCGTTGACGATGAAGTCGCAGCCGGCCCGCCGGGCGATCCACGTGTTTTCCTCGTGGACGGGGTTATCCGCCAGCACGCCGCTCCGGGCGTTGGGGTGCTCGAGAAACTTGGGGCTGTGCCACGCCTTGACCGTGGGGAAGCCGGCCAGACCCGGGCAGATCAGCTTGCGCCCGCCGGAGAAGCCCGCCATGAAGTGCGGCTCGATCAGGCCGGTCGTGATCTTGACGTCCGCGCTCAGATAGCGGTTGTCGATCCAGACAGGGAGGCCCCGCGGGCTCTGGCCCAAATAGGTGTGCTCCGAAAGCTCCCGCCCGTGATGGTTTTCGATCCGATAGGCATCCAGGATCGGCCGGCCGACCATCTCGGCGAGCTCGTCGAGACTATTGGGCCGATGGAGGCCCGTGGCGACCAGGATGAGGATGCGGTCGCGGGGAATCCCGCCCTGTTCCAGCGTGGCAAGGATCGGCGGGAGTAGGACCGGATTGGGGACCGGCCGGGTGACGTCGCTTATGACCACGCACGCACTTCGGCGCCGGTTGGCCAGCTCGGCCAGCGGCAGCCCTCCGATCGGGCGGGACAGTGCGTCCCACACGGCCCGCGACGGGTCCTCCAGCGGCCGGGACCCGCGGTACCGCAAGACCCGCACCACGTTCCGGTCGGGCAGTTCCACCTCCAGGCCGGAGCGGCCGTACGCCAGGCGGACCCGCATCGCAGCGACCCCAACTACTTCTTGTCGGCCTTTCTATCGGCCTTCTTATCGGACTTCTTTTCGGCCTTCTTCTCTGGCTTTTTCTCGGCGGCGGGGGCAGCAACAGCAGCGGCTGCTTCGGCCCCTTCCTCTTCTTCCTTCTTCTTCTTTTTCTTCTTCATGGTGAGCTTATAGACCCGGACCTTGGCCAATCCGAGGGGAGGATCCCCCTCCTTCCAGCGGTCCGAAGCCTTCAGCCGCGCGATTCGCTCCGCCCGGGTCAGCACGCTGCGGCTGCGAACCGAGGCCCGGCTCACCCTCAAGCTCTTGTCCATTGTCATACGCTGCGATCTCCAATTTCCGATACAGCAGACCCCCCAGTATATGGCACTGCGGCCCGGGGTTCAAGGGAAGGCGCCATTCAGAACGTCACGATCGCCGCACTTCGGGCCGACTCTTCGGCCGCGGCCATCACCTCGACCGCTGCCCGCGACTCCTCGGGCGTGATCCGGTCGGGCTTTCGGCCCTCCAGCACGCAATCGGCGAAGTACCGCAGCTCCGCGCGGAGGATGCCGAACCGCTCGCCGCGGACCTGCGGCCAGTACATCGTGTCGGGCAGCCGGTTGCCGCGGGCGTCGTGGATTGCCAGCCCGGCCTCGCCGCAGTTGATATAGAGCGCCCCTTCGGTGCCGATGACCTCCATGCGGGCGTCGATCTGATAAGGCGTGCTCTCCGGGAGGTACCAGACGGACTCGACCACGGCGACGGCCTCGTTGTCCAGGCGGATCATGGCCCAGCCCCCTTCGGGGTACTTGCTCTGGTCCGGATGAAGCTCCTGGGCATAGACGCTCTTCGGCCGGGCCCCGCTGAACCAGAGCATCAGATCGGCGTCGTGGATGCCGTCGCCCATCAAGGCAGAGATGCTGTTGCACACCACCTTGCCGATCGCCTTGGAGAGGTTGCGCCGGGCGTGCATGGAAATGATCCGCCCGATCCGCCCCTCGTCAATCGCTTGCTTGGCCAGCACGACGCGCGGGTCGAAGCGGCAGATGTGCCCCACCATGAACAGCCCGCGGCTCTGCGAGGCTGCCTCGACGATCCGGTCGCAGTCCTCGACGGTCGGGGCCATGGGCTTTTCGAGCAGGACGTGTTTGCCGCTCCGGAGGGCGTCGATGGCGATGTCGCGATGATCTTGGATGTGCGTGGTGATGCTAACCACGTCGACCTCACGGTCGGCCAGGAGCTGCCGGTAGTCGGTGTAGCGATTGGCGACGCGATACCGGTCGGCCAGTTCAGCCAGGCGCTGCGGGCGGCGCGTGCAGAGGGCCGTCAACTCGATCCCAGGCATCTGTGAGAGGGTGTCGGCGTGGATCTCGCCGAACCACCCCAGCCCAATCACGCCCCAGCGGATCGTGCCGATCCTGGGCGGCACTTGTCCGGAGTCGTCTTTCATCGCGTTTCTCCTGATCTTGCGGCCCACTATAGTCGTGCCTAGCCGCCGCCGCAAGTCACCCGACCGGGCTGGCTGGGTGCGAACCGTTTGACACGGCTGGCAAGGAGGGCCCGCTGCGCGGCGTTGTCTCTTTTGCGCATTCCGTGCATCTTGCCTAAACATATTGAGTCCCTGCGGCCCTGCGGCACTGTTCGTGAACTGCCCTTTTCGCCACGGGCCGTTTTTGGTAGTAACCGCTCCGATTTGTCGGCAGCACGGTGCGGCTTCATCCGGCGGTGGGCCTGCGGGAGGCCACCCCGGACCTTGTCTTCGCCGGCCTGACGGTCTTGGCAGACCGCTGCCGCCAAGAGCGGGATCCTCTTTTCGGGGCACTTTCGTCCAGTGGGGAACCAGGCCCATGAAACGCCTTCTCGTGCGGATGTCGGCATTGGCCGTTGTGCTGGTCTTGGGTTTCATCGCGATCGCCCAGGCACAGCGGAGCCTGCAGGGTTCGGGGCAGCAGGCTGCCCAAGGAGCCGCAGACATTGCACCGCCGCCGGCCGGTGCCGCCCGCCCACAAAACGCCACTTCCTCGGCTTCTAGCGGCGCCCCGCGCACGCTGCCCTTTAATCCCCAGGCCAACCCCATGCGGAGCGGTCCTGGGCCGTTTGCCGCGAATCCCGTGCGCGCCACTGCGATGGCCGCTGAGGAGAGGGAGAGTGCGCCAAGCCCGGCAACTCCAAAACCGGCGGACGCGTCGGCAGGCCCGCCGCCAAGACCCTCGGACCCCTTTGGACTTAGGACGAGCACACGGCCGGGCAATCCGCCCGGGGATACCGTGCCGAAAGCGTTGGCCGAGCCTTCCGACCCAATCGCGGTCGCAGCGGATCGGGCGGGACGAGGGCCCGGCCAGTCATCGGCAGCTTCCGACCCGCTTGCCGCGACGCGGCGGACGGACCCAGCAGGGGACCGCGATGCACCGGGTCTCGGCGCCGCCAAGCGTGGTGCTACGTCCCCTCTGGAGCCGCAGCAAAGGACCGAGCTTTCCGTCAGGTCCGGAGAATCGACGCTCGGCGCCCGGTCCCGCACGCAGGACGGAGAACGGACTTCCAGCGAGCCGGCCCTACTGAAACAGAGCCCTTCGCCCGGCAGCGGCGCGACTCCCCGCGCGCTAAGCAACCCGGACCTCCGCGGCCCACGGCCCTCCCTCGAGGCCGGGCCCCTCAACCCGGGCGCGGCCGACGCCTCCCGGATCGGAGAAGGGACGGGCAAACCCGGGGCACCGCAGCTCGAAGGCCCCCAGACTCCGCAATTGACCCTACAGAAGTCGGCGCCGTCCGAAGTCCAAGTCGGCAAAGCGGCCACGTTCCAGATCAAGCTCCGCAACACGGGGTCGGTCCCGGCCCACAACGTGGAAATCCGCGACGAGGTCCCCAAGGGGGCCCGCCTCGTGACGACCAATCCCCGGGCGTCGCGCGGCGTGCGCGGCGACCTGCTCTGGCAGTTGGGAACGGTCAAGCCGGGGGAGGAAATGACCGTCGAGGTGCAGCTCGTGCCCGTGGACGAAGGGGAGATCGGCAGCGTCGCCACGGTGAGCTTCACGGCCGACGCCTCGGCGCGGGCGACCGCCACGAAGCCGCAATTGGCGGTGAAGACCTCGGGTCCCAATAAGGTGCTCATTGGCGAAGAGGTGCCCCTGTCGATTACGATCTCCAATCCGGGGAGCGGCATTGCCCGGAAAGTGGTCCTCGAAGAGCGCGTGCCGCCGGGGTTGCAGCATCCGGCCGGGCCCGAGCTGGAATACGAGATCGGCGACCTGAAGCCCAACGAGAGCCGGCAATTGGAGTTGAAGCTCACGGCCGCGCAGGCCGGGCGGATCGGCAACGTCCTGGTGGCCCGGGGCGAGGCGAATCTCCGCGTCGAAGACCGCTTTGAGGTGGAGGTGCTTGCGCCGCAGTTGGACGTGACGTTGGAGGGGCCCAAGCGGCGCTACCTGGAGCGGGAGGCCACGTACACGTTTTCGGTGACGAATCCGGGCACGGCCCCGGCGCGGCAGGTCCAGTTGGTGGCCCAGTTGCCGCCAGGGCTGAAGTTTGTGAGCGCCAACAACGCCGGCCACTACGACGAGTCCACTCGGACCGTCCAGTGGCTGTTGGAGGAGCTGCCGGTGAAGGAGACCGGCTCGGTTGAGCTGATCGCGATGCCCGTGGAGATCGGGGCCCAGACGCTCCGACTGCGGGGCTCGGCCGAGAAAGGCCTTTCGATCGAGAGAGAGCAGCCGGTGGTAATCGAAGGGATCGCCGCCATTCTGTTTGAGATCAGCGACACCAACGATCCGATCGAGACGAGCGGCGAGACCACCTACGACATCCGCGTTGTGAACCAGGGCTCGAAGGCCGCCAGCAACGTGCAGCTTGTTGTGCAATTGCCGCCCGAGATGCGCTTTGTGGCTGCCGAAGGCCCCACCCGGCAGATCGTCGATGGGACCCGAGTGGCGTTCGAGCCGCTCGCACGTCTGGCACCGAAAGCAAACACTACCTACCGCGTCCGCGTCCAAGGTCTCAAGCCTGGAGACCTGCGGATCCGCGCTCAACTGCTGACGGATGAGATCCGCATGCCGGTCACCAAGGAGGAGAGCACACGCGTGTACTCCGACGAGTGACCGGCATTGCCGTCCCCCGTTCCCCCCTCCCACCAAGAAAAGCCCCCGCTCGCCGGGGGCTTCTTCTCTTTGATGGCTATGAGCCGTGAGCGTTCGGCGACGTAGAACCCCGCCGTGTCAAAGTGCGGCAAGGACAGGCAAGAATGCCCGTCCTCCCGCTCGTCGAGACAGGCAAGAATGTCCGTCCTCCTCAAAAACGCCGTCACGAGCCGCCCGCGGGGCGGTTCTCCTCTTTCGGCGGCCCGTAAAATCGGGCGAGATTGATCCCGCCGCGGAGGTCCTCTTCGGCCAGCCGGAGCCGGTTTTCCAGCCGGTCGAGGCGGCGCTCGAGGAGTGCGAGTTGCTGCCCCTCGGAGGCCGGCGGTTTGGGACGCGGCACCGAGGGATACCCCAAATGGCGCGCCAGCGCCGAGAAGAGAAACAGCGGGTCTTTTCGGCGGTTGGCCAGTGCGATCCTTCCTTCCTTCTCGCCGAAGAGGACCGGTTTCTCGGACTCGCCGCGGAGGTTGCGATAGTGCCCGCTGCGCACGTAAATCAAGTCGGCGACGTCGATCATTCCCACCTGCCGGCGGACCGTGAGGATCCATTCGCGCCAGGCGGGGTCGTAGACGGGGTCCGCGGCCATGGCCTCCAGCCCGCGGTCGTAGCCTAGCCGGTTGCGGCAGAGGGCCTCAAACTGGTACAAGAAGGTGCCCTGGACCGAGCCGCCTTTGGCGCGGTAGTCGGCCTCGCGCTCGAGGATCTCCAGGGCGATGCGGAAGTCCAATCGCCCCTCCTCCCTCTCCGCCTCGCGGACCACGAACGTCTGGAAGGAGGTGAAATAGTGGTTCAGGCGGGCCATGGCCGGGGCAAAGCCGCCGGTCAGGCGGAGCTCGCCGGCCATGAACTCCAGGGCCATGGGGAGCTTGGTCGTGGAGAGGATCTCTTGCTGGATGCCGCCGAGCAGATCTTGCGACGAGGTTCCTTCCTGCATGCGCTCGCGAAACGCGCGAAAGAAGTAGGCCTGCTCGACGTATTCGTCGCGATCGAGGGTCATGGGGAGCGATCGGCTTTCAGCTCTCGGCAGTCAGCGATCAGCTTATCTCTGCGGCACGGCGGCGTGAAGTGGGGCATCTTCGGCAAGAGCAACGCCGCCAGAAGGCCCAATCGGGGGTCGAGGGCCGAAGGCCAGAAGCTGATAGTTGACTGCTGAAAGCTGACGGCCGATAGCCGACAGCCCGTGCGGCGGGGGATGGCTACTTCTGGCCCGCCACCTTGAGACATTCCGCCGGCGTGATGATCCCGTCGTGGTTGAGATCCATCTTGTCGAACGTCGCGGCCAACTCGTCGGACCACGCGCGGCCCGCGCCATACTCGGCCATGGTGACCTGACCGTCGTGGTCCGCGTCGCTGGGCGAGAAGAAATCCGGAAGCCCCTGGGGGAGCACCCTCTCTTGAGCGGTGCGCAAGCGGTTCGATGGCCGCCCGCCGGCTGCCGTCGCAGAAGACGGACCGCCTCTGCCCGGACCGGGCGGCCCGTTGGGTCCAGGGCCCCCACCACCGCGCCCTCGGCTGAATTCGAGCATCTGGGCCGTCAGCTCATCCCGCGTGATCGCGCCGTCGCCATTGCGGTCGGCCCGGCGCAAACCGCCGGGCAACTGGCCGACTTCGTCTTTGTCCAGAACGCCGTTCTTGTTCTTGTCGTTTTGCCGGAGAATGCCGTCGGCCATCTCGCGGGCCCGGGCCTCGGCCTGCTTGTCGCCAGGGGGGGATGCCGGGGGAGTCGGTTTCTGGGCGTCCCCTTTTATCGGGCTGGGAGGCGCACCAGGGCCCGGACGCGATCCGCCGGGGACATTGCCTGCCGCAGGGCTGAAACTGCCTACGGACACGGGTCTGGCCTCCACCCCAAAGCCGGGAACCGACGGCTGGCCGGGTCTTTGGCCGGGCCTGCTGCCGCCTGGGGCCATTCCGGGGGGGCCGCCTGGAGGGCCGCCTCCCGGCGATCCGCCGCGGCTGGCCATGTTTCGAGTCATGGCTTCCTTGAGAGTCGAAACCTTGATCGACTGGGAGGGATCCAGGCCCGCATCGCGTGCCGTCCGCTCGTATCTGGACTTCATCCGCTCATCGAATGCGGCCACTTCGGCGGGGGTGATCACGCCATCTTTGTTGGTGTCATACCGCGCGAGCATCATTTCCATAAACTGCTCACGTGGATCGCCGCCCTGCGGGGTGCCCTGGAAACCACCCGGCGGGCCGCCCTGAAAGCCGCCCCGGGAATCGCCGGATGGACCGCCCGGAAAGCCTTGGCCGCGTTCGCGATCGCCGCGCCCGCCTCCGTCGCGGCCCTTGCCGCGGCCCCAAGGCCCACCATCGGGGGGCTGGGCCATGACGCCTGAGGCCAGAAACAAGCCCGCCGCCAAGGCCAGAAGAACATGCCTTGCCTTCATCGCCACCGATCCCCTCTTCTTTACCCAGGACTTCGCGGCTAGCCCGCCCACGCCCCACCGAAAGGCGTGCCACGGCACACTCACCCGCTTATTTAACCCCTGTGGGTTGCCGAAGGTATTGCACGGGTCTGAGTTGGGAGGGGCCACACGGGTCGAACGTCAAGTCGCAGCCCCGTCATAGCGGCAAGCAGCTACATAAATCGAGGGGTATTCGGAACACTCTGAACGCCCGCGGGGTTAATTCAGAGGGGGCGGCAGTTCCTGCCGGCGGGCCCGGCCCTCAACACAATGGCCGAGGGGCCCGGGCGAAGAATATTCGTGGGCCAAACGCTGGACGAGAGGGCCCTCTGGCTCGTATCGTGTTAGGAAGGGGAAGACCGGGATCCACCCCGGGAGGCGGTATTCATGGAATCCGGCGACATTCTGCTGAAAAAAGGGTTGCTCGATTCGCGGCAGCTCGACCTGGCACGCCAGGCCCAGACCGAGGGCGCCCGGCTGGACCAGGTTGCCGTCGAGTTGGGCTTCCTCACCGAGGAGGCGGCGCTTCGGGCGTTGGGAGAGGAGGTCGGCCTGGACTTTATCGACCTGGCCGAGGCGGACGTGGATCTCTCCCTCTTGGAGAAGTTCCCGCCCAAGTTCATTTACCGCGAATCGCTCTTTCCGATCCGGCAGCAGAACGGCACGCTGGTGGTCGCCACCAACGATCCATTCAACCTCTATCCTTTGGACGAGTTGAGCCTGACGACCGGCAAGACCATCGTGCCGGTGCTGGCCAGCCGCGACGAGATCGCCAAGCTCATCAAGACCCACCTTGGGGTCGGCAGCGAGACGATCGAAGGACTCCTCCTGGCCCAAACGGCCGAGGACGACCGCGTGCAACTCCTGGAGCAGATCGAGACGGACGGCTCGGAGCTCTCGCAGATGGCGCAAGAGCCGTCGGTCGTCAAGCTGGTCAACGAGATCTTGCTGGAAGCCCTCGAGTCGCGGGCCAGCGACGTACACGTCGAGTCGGAGCAGGCGGGTTTGAGGATCCGCTACCGCATCGACGGCGTGCTGCACGCGCAGCCGGTGCCGCCGGAGATCAGCCGCTTCCAGGCGGCAATCATCAGCCGGCTGAAGATTATGGCCCGATTGAACATTGCCGAGCGCCGGCTTCCGCAGGACGGACGGATTATGCTGAAAGTCCGCGGCCGGGAGGTGGACGTCCGCGTCTCGGTGATCCCCATGATCCACGGCGAGGGGATCGTCATGCGCTTGCTCGACAAGGGCGCCATGGAGTTCACCCTTTCAAAGCTCGGCTTGGAGCCGGACCAGTACCGGGTTTTTCACGAGCTAATCCAGCTTCCGCACGGGATCATCCTGGTGACGGGCCCCACGGGCTCGGGCAAGACGACGACGCTCTACAGTGCGCTTTTGGAGATCCGCAACGACGAGACCAAGATCATCACCACCGAGGACCCGGTCGAATACCAGCTCCCGGGAATATGCCAGATCCAGGTCCATACGAAGATCGGACTGACGTTCGGAACCACCTTGCGGCACATCTTGCGCCACGACCCGGACATCGTCCTGGTGGGCGAAATCCGCGACCTGGAGACCGCCGAGAATGCGATTCAGGCGTCGCTGACCGGGCACCTGGTGTTCAGCACGCTGCACACCAACGACGCCCCCAC
>CAYGZI010000134.1:0-11423 GCA_964354245.1 uncultured Planctomycetaceae bacterium | reverse complement strand
CGCCGAAGCCCATGTCGTCGATCAGCACGATCACCACGTTGGGCGCGCCCGCCGGCGCCTTGACCTCGTAGTGCGGCGGCTTCTGCTTGACGCTCCGCACATCCAACTGCGTGTAGGTCGGCAGCTTGGGCGTCTGGACGGGGAGGACCGTGCGGTCCGGCTTCCACTCCGCGGCCCGCGCCCGGGTCGCCGATGGCGAACCCGGAACGCCGGTCACCTGTTGGGCCATGGCCGGCACGGCCGCCAGCAGAGCGGCGATGATCGCCGCCAGGATCGTGGCAAATGCTACCCTTCTGTTCATAAGCTTTCTCCTGGAACAACACCGTGTGTTAGAGATTCCGAAAAAACGTGGCAAACGGGTGACTCAGAACTCTATTTCAGAGGCTCGACCGGCAGATGGAGGCCCCGCCGCGACCATCGCACAAGATGTCGCACTCCTAACCTGGGCAACAAACCACCAAGAAGGTGGATGCCAGATCGTACCGCGCGCGACTCCCGCGGGCAACCGCCCCAGTACGCGACGACCGAGTAGGATGTGAGATGACCAGATTCTCCGCGCCACGCTCCCCCCTCCACAATCGGGGAATCCCTTGCGCGGGCCTCGGGGAGCCGCATCACGACGCCGATCGGACCGGTCACTTCGCGGCAAATCGCCCTTCGTACTCCAGGCTCTTGATGAAATGGTCGGCGGGGAGCCACGTTTCGTTAGGCAGATCGTGTATCATCCCGTCGAGGATCGCCTGCATGGCCTCGCAGGCCTTCTTGATCTTGATGTAGTTGTCCGACTCGGCGCCGCTGTTGTCCGGAGTCCGATTGTGGAACAACTTTGCGAATACCGTATCAGCACACTCCATAAACAGACTTCTTCACCACCGGTCGCTCCCCGGACTGTAGCCGTTCAAGGTCCAGTCCACGCCGGACATTCAGCCTAAACGCGCCACCAAGATTCTGCATTGGCGGCCCGGGGAAGTCAAGCCAATAGGCGGCCCCCACCCCCACCGAAAAATCTTCAGGTTTGGGACAACTCGCCCTAGAATTCCCCTCCCGGGAAGGGTCGGCGGCCATTCCTGGCCCTGGGTGCCCCGGCTTGGCGGGCGACGGCGACTGGCGGTGTGCCACTGCGTCGCAGACGCAGTGCTGTCTGACGGGTTCCGAACAGAGCACTGCTCGTTCCGAGCAGTGGCACACGGACAAACCGGTCAGAAAGCAGGGGCCTAGGGCGGACGGCAGAGGGCAGAGGGCAGAGCGAGAAACCGGGCCGACACGGCCCGGCTCTGCCTACTGCCTACTGCCTACTTGATACAGCGGCAAATGCCGGTACGGGGCTTCCAGCATCAGCAGGCTCAGGGCCGTAACGTAAATCCGCCCGCCGGCATGGGCCCAACGGTCTCGGATCGGGCGATCCGGGTCCCAGCTCCCGGCAAGCGGCCCGGTCTTGGCCTGGCTCGTGACCAATAGCGACCCCAGGCGGTCGTTCCAAGTCTTCCAGGCCTCCCCCTGAACCTGAAACATCACCTGCGTGGCGTAATACCAGTAGTAGAGGTCCCGAGTGGGCTTCGTGCCGGTGCCGTGCGCAGGCAGGTTGTCGAGGAGATACCGCGCTCCCGCATTCAGGGCCGAGTGGTTCCGGTCCCAGCCCAGGTACATGCGCATCAGGAGCCCCTCGGCCGTCATCGGCAGATTCGTCCGGCGGCCTTCGCGCTCCAGGTCGGTGTCGGGGGCCAGCGGGTTGTAGGCATAGCGGGCGCCGCCGTCGGCCTGCGCCTTGTCGAGCCAACGCGAAGCGTCCCGCAGCACCTCCTCGGGGACGTCCAGACGCGCCATCTGAGCGCTTTTCAGGGCCATCACCATCCAGCCCGAGACCGAGGTGTCCGACGCCGATCGGGCCTCGTACCGCCAGCCGCCGGCCTTGGGGTCCTGCGACTGGCATATAAACCGGATCGCCCGCTGCGCCGGCTCGCGGAGGTTCGGATCGCGCGTCATGCCATAAGCTTCACAGAGCACGATCGAGGCGATGGCGTGGCCGTAGGAGCGGGAGAAGCGGCTCTGGTCGGTCTGCGGGGTGAAGAGGCGGCCGTCGGGCTGCTGATTTCGCACGAGCCACTCGATGCCGCGCCGGACGGCGCCCTCGTGCTTGCCGTCCAGATGGGTGTATCCCGCCCCGAGAAAAGCCAGCAAGGCCAAGCCGGTGGCCGCCGTGTCGCCGTTCATGTTCTCCGCCAGGCCGAAGCCCTCGGAGTCCCCCGTCGTCCCCGGCGCGAGGTGATCCAGGCTCCAACGTCCGTCGGGAAACTGATGCCGGGCGAGGAACTCCACGCCGCGCTCCACGGCGGCCTCGCCCGCTTCCGTGCCGCCGAAGGCTCGCGCCCTGGCGCCGCGCCGGCTGGGGTCGCGCTGGCCGAACGAAGGCGTCGGCGATTCGCGTATCGTGACCTGGATCGGTAGCGGGCCGGTGCGCCTCTGAGGACCGGGGCGCGACGGTAGGCCGCCCAGGGCCTCGTCTTTGCCCGTTTCCGAGAGACGGCCGGGAATTCGTGCGCCCGGCAAGCTGGCGCGAGGCACTCCGCCCGGCAGTCCCGGACCGCTTGAACCGGCCAGAGAAGCCATCTCCAGCGGCAGCCCGCCAAGCTCCCGATCCGGGCCGCTGAGATCGGACGACCTTTGGGCCTCCAGTTTGCCGGCGCCTGCGCCGGTCGTCCTGGAGCGCGAGGGCGCGCTACCGGAGCCAGCGGGCAACGTCTTCGCCTCGGAGGCCAGGGGCAGGCCAGGGAGCCCGCGGCTGGTCGCGGATCGAGGCAGCGTCCTGGGGCCGCCGTCCAACTGGGACTGGCTGAGACCATCCCATGCGATTGGGGACCGTGGCTGGCGCGAGGCAAGATAACGCGGCGGCACGCGCGAGCCGCTGGCGATCAAATCGCCCGGGACGCCGGCTACCGCCGATTGGACTGGCGCCGGCGCAGTGGGGACCGGCTCCAATGCCGTGGGACGCGACTCAAGCGACGGCTGAGCGGACTGGTTTGGCGCCGCGGGAGTGGAGGGGCCCGGCTCGTTGCCTTCGACGGCATCCACGGGAAGGACCGCAATGGAGGCTTGTGTGCGGGGCAACGGCCGGGGAGCGCTCGCCGCGGACAAGTCCACTTCCGCCTCGGATCGCGGGTCGTTGCGTGCGGACTGAATCGCCGCCGGGGCAAGAGGCCGCGGCGCTTCCGGCGGCAGCAAGCCAGCCGGCTCAGGACGCACCTCGGGGGCATCGACGCGCCGCGCGACTTCGGCCCGGGCAGCATCCGGCTCCCAACGGACCTCCGGGGCAGGCGGCTTGATCGCGGGCTCGGGGATCGGCGCCGGAGGCTCCAGCCGGCGGTCGAACTCCTGCCGGGCGAGCTGCCTTGCGGCGGGGTCTTCGACGGGCGGCGCGGAAAGCTCCGCCATGCGGGGCGGCTGCGGGTCCGGCTTCTGTGGCAGCGGGGGCTCGGGGGCGGGACTCGGCGGCCCGACGGGCAGCTCGGACGGCGCCGGTTTGGGCTCGATGCCGGCTGTGCCCGACGGCTCCGGCGCACCGGTCTCGACGGGCCGCTCCAGCGGCTGCACCACTCCAGGTCCCGGGGCGTCCTCCCAGTGATAGTCCGGGATGCTGGTGGGCTCGGAGCCGTCGGGCGCCTGACGGAAGACGGCCGCGGCCCAGGCCCTCACGACGGGCAACTCGTGTGCATAGAGGAAGATCGCCAGCCAGCAATGGACCACCAGGCTCAAGAGCACACAGACCTGCACGCGACGGCGCACCGCACGTCGAAGCCATCTCGCGGCCGCCATCATCGCGCCGAGCAGGGTGGCGACGAGGGCCATCTGGGCCCAACCGCTGGACGCCAGGGCCTTCCAACCCTCGCCGAGAATCGTGCGCGGATCGCGGAAGTCCGCAGCCACCGCGATGAAGCCGCCCAGGGAGCCGGCAAAGAGCCAGATCAATAGATCGACCGCCCAGAATCGGGCGTCGCGGTCGGTTCCGCGGGTCCGCGCGGAGCGTCGCTCATCAGGCGGCGGTTTGGCCGGCATGGTGGCGCGATCGTCCATTTAACCGCCTTCGCCGATCGTAGAGACCGTGTAGTCTTTGATCCTCGCCTTCTTGCAGGCATTGATCGCCGCCACGACAAAATCGAGCTGACAGCGTTTGTCGGCCCGGAAGATCACCGAGGCCCGGCGGTGCCGCGAGGCGGCGTCGGCCGCCTCCTGCTTGAGGAGTTGCTGGAGCCGGGCCAGGTCCACCTCGCGCTCTCCCCGGACCGAGTAGCGTCCCCCAGCGTGAATGTTCACGATGATCTCCTGGGGGCGGACGATGAGCGGCTGGGCCTCGCTGGCGCTGGGGAGGAGGACGTCGATCTGGCGCTCCTCTTGCGAGAGCGTGGTGGCCACGAGGAAGAAAATCAAGAGGAGAAACACGACGTCGATCAGCGGCGTCATGGGGATCGACTCGATGGCGGTCTTTTCGCGGAGCTGGATGGCCACGGCGATGTTCTCTCGTTCTTGTTGCCTCGTTCCGCTCTCTTGCTACTTGCGCGTGGGCGCAGGGTGTTTGCCCCGGGCCTCGCCGGGCGGCGGGGGCGGCTCGGCCCTCGGCGGGACCGGCGGCCCGCCGGGCGCCGGCGGCCTTCGCGCGTGACGCTCCAGTTGCCCCGCGAACACCGGGACCGCGTCGTCCAGCTCGCGGAAGAGCCGCTGGATCCGCCCGCTGAACAGATGGGCCAGGATGGCCGCGGGGATGGCCACGGTCAGACCGCCGAAGGTGGTCACCAGGGCGATGTAGATGCTCTCGGCCAGATAGACGGCCCGGTTGGCCACGACCGGCAGATGAGACGTGATGTAGAATGCCTGAATCATGCCTTGAACCGTGCCCAAGAGGCCCAACATCGGGGCCACCGCGGCCGAGAGGCTGAGCCACCGCACGCCGCCGCCAAGACGGTCGGCCTCTCGCTGGGCCGACTCCGCGGCGGCCCGCTCCATCTCCGCACGCGACTTTCCCGCTTTGGAGAGCATCGCGCGGATCACGTTGGCTGCCGCGGAAGGATGTGTCCGGCACACCCGCGCGGCCTCGCGCGGATCGAGCCCATTCTCGCGGTGGCTGAGGGCCTTGAGTCCCGCGATCAGCTTCCGCGGCAGGATCGCGCGTCGCCGCAGGGCCACGGCGCGGTCGATCCCCAAGGCGACCACGAGCACGGAGAACATGCCGATGGGGATCATCAGCGGGCCGCCGGCCACGGTCAGGTTCCAGAGGTTTATGGGAGGGATGCCGGCCAACGGATCGGACAGATCGCTTTCGGACGGATCCGCGACGGGCGGCTCCTTCGCGGCTAGAGCGGCGTTGGCCTTCTGGTCGGCCTCGGCCAACCGGGCGGCCTGGGCGGCAGGAGCCCCGCCCTTGGCCTCGGAAGGTGAAGACAGAAGACAGAAGACAGAAGACAGGAGACAGGAGATGGCAGACAGCAGATGGGAGAAGGGAGGCTGAATGCGAGACTCGGACCGCGAAGCGAGGTTCTGATCTCGCATCTCGTCTCTTGGATCTCCTTTCTTCTCAATTCCTTGGTCTGACTTGTGTGTTGTGACTTCGGACTTGTGAGTTCCGTCTTCTGTCTTGCGTCTTCTGTGTTCAATCTGCTTTCTTCTCACTTCTGTCTCCTGTCTTCTGTCTCCTGCCTTCTCTATGGAACTTTCAACTCCGCCAGCCGCTCTTTGGCCTGCCGGACCCGGTCGCTCTGGGGGAACTTCTCGACGAGTTCCAGGTAAACCTTGACGGCCTGGGTCTTCTGGCCCAGGAGCTCGAAGCAGCGGCCGGCCTCGTACGCGGCGTCGGCCTGCCACCGCGGGAAATTGGAGCCGTAGCCGTGAAGCACTTTGAAGTAACTCCTCACCGCGTCGCCGTACTTCTTCTCGGCGAACTGCAGCTCGCCGATCATGAACTGGGCCCGGGCCGCCACCTCGCGGTCGGTCTTGGCGATCGCCCGCTCGTAGAGGGCGATCGCCTCTTGCGGCTTGCCGAGGTTCTGCTGGGCAAAGCCCAGCTCGTAGAGGGCCTCGGCCGCGGTGGGAGCGTCGGGGAACTGGCGCGTGGACTGGCTGAGCGACTGCACCGCCTCCGGCCACTGCTTCATTTGCCCGGCGGCCTGCCCGGCGTGCAACAGCTTGAGGGCCTGGAATTCCTTGTTGGAGAGGTCCTTGACTTTCTTGTATGCCTCCAGCGCCTCGGCAAACTTGTCTTGCTTGAAGAGACATTCCGCGGCCATGAAGGCGGCATCCGCCGCCAACGGCCCCTCGGGACACTTCTCCAACTGGATGCCAAACGTCTTCCCGGCGTTGCCGTGATTTCCCAAGTGGTAGTAGCACCAAGCGAGCTTGTGAAGCGACTTCTCATAGAGCGGCGTGCCCTCGGGGGCCTTCTGCACCGCGGCGTAATACGCCTTGGCCGCCGCCAGGTAGTCCTTGTTTTGATAGAGAGACTCGCCGACGTGGTGTTGTGCTTCCGGCGCCAACGGGCTCTCCGCGTTCCGCGCGATGAGATCCTCAAAGGCCCGCTTCGCCTCGGCCTCCCGGCCCGTCAACTTCAGCGCCCAAGCCAACTGATAGCGGGCCTTGTCGGCCCCGGCGTAGTTGGGCTGGTCCTCCAGCAGACGGCGGAAAGACTCGACCGCGGGGTCGTACTGCTTCAGCTCCGCAAGGCACAGTCCGAGCAGGAACCGCGCGTCGGCCTTCTCCTTCCCCGCCGGGTCGGCGGCGAGCATCGTTCGCAGATCCTCCGCGGCTTCGGAGAGCTTGCCCAATTGATGCCGCGCCATCCCCCGCCCATACCGGGCCCGGGAGGCCAGCGCGTGCCCGGCGAATTTCTCCAGGAACTTGCTGAACGCAGCCTCCGCCCCCGCCGCATCCTTCTGATTCAGGTGCGCGCAGCCCATCTCGTACATGGCATGCGGGACCAAGGGGCTCTCGGGCCAGCGGTCCACGAGTTGCCGGTGCTGGGCCGCGGCAGCGGGATAATCGCCTTCCGCCGCAAGCGATTGGCCGAGCCGGTACGCGGCGGCGTCCAACAGCCGGCTCTCGGGAAACTCGCGGGCCAGGCGCCGCAGCGACGCCTGGGCCTTCTTCGGGTCTTGCGACTGCCGAAAGGCGTCGGTCAGAAGCAGCAGCGTCTCGTCCGCCCGGCGCCACTTGGGCTGCGCCGCCAGCGAAGCCTCCAGCGACTGGATGGCCGCCGGATACTGCTTCAGCTCCAACTGGCTGGTGCCGATCAGGAAGTGCGCCTCGGCCTTGGAGTCCGGCAGCCGAAGCTCCCCCAGAATCGGGCGCAGCCTGGCGATCGTCTCCTGCCATTTTTTCTGCGCATGGAGAGGCACGGCGCGGCGGACCTTCCAGAGTTCCGCATCGGGATGGCTGGAGTGCTCGTCCAGAAGTTGCCCGAAGAGCTTCTCGGCCTCGGCCAGCTTGCCCAATTGGAGGCTGCTCTCCGCGGCCACGTACAGCACGTCGGGCGCCAGGCGGTGTTGGCGACGGGCCTCCAAAAAGCGATTGGCATGGGTCAAGGCGGCCGAGTACTCGCCTTGCTCCAAGGCCACCAGCGCGGCCAGGTAGAGGGCCTGCGGGGCTAGCGGAGACTGGGCGTGCTTGGCAGCCACCGCGGCGTACAGCCCGATCGACTCCTTGCGGCGCTCGGGGATCGCCGCAACGGCATCCGCGCGGTCCATGAGCAGTTGGGCCGCAAACGGCTCCTTGGCCGACCGGTCCAACGCCTTTTCGACCACGGCCAACGCCTCCGGGGCCTTTTTCTCGCGGATCAGAGTGCGGGCCAGCCAGTGGGCGGCCTCGGGCGCCGTGGGGCCCGCGCTCTCGACGAGCGGCGAAAGCAGCTTTCGGGCTTGTGCAAGGTCATCGGCCAGGAAGAAGCACTTGCCGGCGGCGACCGCCGCTTGCCCGGCGTACTGCGACTTGGGCGACTTGGCGGGGATGGAGGCGTAGAGGGTCGCCGCATCGCCGAATTGCTTCATTTGCAGGAGCACGTCGGCCTGGCGCAAGGCGGCGTAATCCGCCAGGTTAGCGTCTTCCTGCGATGCGGCGGCTGCGGCGAAGCGTTTGGCCGCTTGGGCGAGGTTGCCCGAGATCAAGTCGATCTCGCCGCGGCGGAGGGTTACCTCGGGCGCGAGCTTGTGTTTGGCGAACCGGTTCAGGAAGTCGTCGTAGGTCTTGGCGGCTGACTCCGGCCGGCTCGCCTCCTGCTGGGCCACGCCCAGAGCATACACGGCTTCAGGGGCCAGGCGATGGTCCCGGAACTTGCCCACGAACTCAGTGAAGACCTGGATGGCCTCCGGCCTCTTGCCTTGGGCACTCAAGCACTCGCCCAGGTAGTAGAGGGCATCTCCGCGCCGCTCCCCCTGGCGGTGCTTTGCCAGAAAGGTGCGGAAGGTCTGGGCGGCGGTCTCGTAAAGCTGGGGTTTGCCCCGCTTGGCCATTTCGTAAAGCGTTGCCCCGACGTAGAGCTCGGAGGCCGCGAGCGTCTCCGATTTCGGGTGCCGGTCGACGACGGTCTTGAAGCTACGGAGTGCCGCGTCCAGGTTGCCGTCTTGGTAGTAGCAGACCCCCAGGTTATGGTGAGCGAGGGCAATTCGCGTGTCGCTCTTGAACTGCCGAATGAACTCCTCCCACTGCTCGGCGGCGAGCTTGAAGGCCCCGCGGTTTTGCAGGGCGACCGCCGAGGCATACTGCGGATTGGCCGCGTCGGCCGGCTGGGCGTAGCAGCGGTGGGAGGACGCTGCCCACAACAGAAGCCCCAACACGACGCCCCAACAAAGTAAACTGCGGGTCCTCACGGCAAAACCTCCACCCCCCATGATAGCAAAGCCCGGTGCGGGGTATAGGTAGACCGGTCAGGCAGACGTTTCGGTTTGCGCGGGCAGGCAGCGATGTCTGCCCTCCGCCACTGGCAGGCAGGAATGCCTGCCCTCCTGTGGGAGGCGGGCGACATTGCCTTCGCCCGGGCAATCCCTTATGATTCTTGCCTTACACCCGAGCGGCTCGACTGGGGCAGTTGAGGAACTTCCGAAGTCTCGGAGACTTCGGAAGTCCGCGCAGTCAGGGCAATCGCGGCAATATACATCTTAGGGAGCCTGTGGGGGCTCTCTTAACCCCGGAAGAAGAACGTCGGCTGTGAACTTGCTCCAAGTCGATTGGTGGCACTGGGTTGCGTTCGCCGTCCTGGTCGTGGCCCTTTTGACGCTGGACCTGTTGGTCTTTCACCGCCGCATCCACACGCCCACGCTCCGGGAGTCGGCCTGGTGGAGCGTCTTCTGGATCGGCCTGGCCCTGGTCTTCAACGCGGTCGTCTGGGTCTGGGGGTGGTTCACGCACGGCGACTCGAAGGCGGGCACCGACTTCCTCGCCGCGTTTCTCGTCGAAAAATCGCTCTCGGTGGACAACCTCTTTGTGTTCGCGGTCATCTTCCGCTTCTTTCGCGTGGAGCTGAAATACCAGTACCGCGTGCTTTTCTGGGGGATTCTGGGCGCGGTCATTTTGCGACTGATCTTCATCCTCGCGGGGGTCGGGCTGATCGGGAGCTTCGACTGGGTGCTGGTCGTCTTCGGGGTCATTCTGGTCTTAAGCGGCATCAAGCTGGCCATGCCTCACAGCGGCGAGTACCACCCCGAAAAGAACTGGTTGCTGCTCACCGCGCGGCGGTACCTCCGCGTCAGCAGGCAAGACCATGGCGAGCGGTTCTTCGCCCGCGAAAACGGCCGGTTGTGCATCACGCCGTTGTTTCTGGTCTTGCTGGTGGTTGAGAGCACGGACGTGATGTTCGCGGTGGACAGCGTACCGGCCGTCTTGGGCATCACGCTGGACCCGTTCATCGTCTTTACCTCGAATGTCTTCGCCATTCTGGGGCTTCGCGCGCTGTATTTCCTGCTGGCCGGCGTGATGGACCGGTTCAGATACCTGCACTACGGGCTGAGCGCCGTTCTGGGTTTCATCGGATTGAAGATGATTGCCGAGTATGGCGTCCAACGGTGGGGGTATCTTTCGGACTTCTTCCCAAACGTCGGGATCGTGCAGGCGATCGGCGATTTTATCGACCGTCAATGGAGCGGACACAAAGACGTTCACTTGTTTCCATCGTGGGTTTCGCTTTTGATCATCGCCACGCTGCTGACGGTTTCCATCGTTGCTTCCGTAACGGCCAAGCGCCGCGAGGAGAGAAGGGCGGTGGACGCGGGAACAATGATGAATGAGGAGTGATGAATGATGAGCGATGAATGAGAAAACGGCACGGACGTTCCGCTTCCCATTGATCATTCATCAATCATCATTCATCATTCCCTCCCGGAGTCTGTCGTGCCCGATTCGACAAAACACTGCGTGGTGACCGGCGGGGCCGGTTTCATCGGCAGCCATCTCGCCGAAGCCCTCTTGGCCCGCGGCGACCGCGTCTCGGTCATCGACGACGAGTCGACCGGCTCGTTTGAGAACCTTGCCGCGGTCAAAGACCATCCGCAGCTCCGCTGCGTCAAAGGCTCGGTGGCCGACCGGGACCTGGTGCGGCGCGTCGTGGCCGACGCCGACGAGGTCTACCACCTGGCGGCGGCGGTGGGGGTCGCCCTGATCGCCAAGGCGCCCATCCACACGCTGGAGACCAACATCTACTTGACCGAGCTGCTCTTGAGCGAATTAGCCCCATTGCCCGACCCGAGTCGGACAATCGGCCGCCCGCGACGCCCGGTGAAGCTCTTCCTGGCCAGCTCCAGCGAGGTCTACGGCAAAAACCCCAAACCGCGGTGGAACGAGGACGAGGACCTCGTGTTTGGCGCGACGACCCGCCCGCGCTGGTCCTACGGCGTCTCCAAGGCGATCGACGAATTTCTGGCCCTGGCCTATTGCCACGAACGCGGGCTTCTGGTGGTGGTGGCCCGGTTCTTCAACGTGGTGGGACCGCGCCAGACCGGGGCCTACGGCATGGTGCTCCCGCGGTTCGTCGATGCCGCACTGGCCGGCGGCCCGCTGGTGGTCCACGACGACGGGCGCCAGGTCCGCTGCTTCGCCCACGTGTCGGACGTGGTCCGCGCGGTGCTGGCCTTGATGGAGACTCCGGAGGCGGTAGGCCGCGTGTTCAATATCGGCAGCGACCAGCCGATCGCCATCCTCGATCTGGCCCGGCGGGTCATCGCCGCAGTGGACCCGGCCTTGGAGATCGCATTCCAAAGTTATGCCGAGGCGTATTCGGAGGACTTCGAGGACTGCCGGTCGCGCGTGCCCGATTTGACCCGGCTGCACCAGACCATCGCCCACCGTCCGCGATACGCGTTGGACGAGATCATCGGCGAGGTGGTGGCGTGGAAGCGAAGAAAAGGATGAAGGATGAGGGATGAAGGATGAGGGATGAGGGATGAGGGATGAGGGAT
>CAYGZI010000133.1:0-11486 GCA_964354245.1 uncultured Planctomycetaceae bacterium | reverse complement strand
TGCTCGGTCTCCACCAGGAGCGGGTTGTTGTTGAAAAAACCTTCGTCGTTGATCGCCGCCACGCTGAGGATCGTTTTTCGCACCCGCAGCGACCCCAGCATCGCGTTGGCCTGCGGCCCGCGGATCACCCCGGTCCGCGGGCAAACGCTGCCGCCGACCACGAGCAGCTCGCTGGCCTGGTCCGAGGCGAACAGGTTCGCCACGGGGAGCGAGTTTGTCACTACGTGGACGGGCCGGCCCACCAGGAGGCGTGCCACCTCGTAGGTCGTGCTTCCGCCGTCCAGGAGGATCGCATCGCCGTCATTCACCAAGCTCACCGCCAGTTGGGCGATGGCCCGCTTCTGGTGCCAGCAGTACGCCTGCCGTGCCTCGAAGTGGGGCAGCTTTGGCGAGCCGCCGGTATACAGCACCCCACCGTGGATACGGCTTGCCGAGCCTTGTTCCTCCAGGTACTCGGCATCCCGGCGCACGGTGGACTCCGAGACGTTCAGTGCCTTTGTCAATTCCTCCAGCGAGGCAAAGCCGCGCAGGCGGACCAGTTCCAGCAGTTGGTTGCGCCGCTCTTGGGCCAACATAATAACCTAGGTTATCGTGGACGCCCCGGGCTTCTGTCAAGTATGCGTCAGACGGTGAAGGAAATCAAGCATCTGGCTACCAGAATCCGCTAGATTTCTTTCATTCCGAAGCCGAATCGGGTGTACGCAGGTGACAACCCAGCTTGCCTCCGAGTTAGCTCGCCCTCACGATAGGAAAGACGCCTACGCCGGGCGTTGGCGGGCTTCGGCTGACGGGTAATGCCGGTGAAAGTGAGTGGGTGGGCAGGCGAAACTAGCGCGACCGTACCCGTCTTGACACTGAATCAGACGGAGCTACAATTGTGGCCTATGTGGGTGAACATTACCCCTTCTTGTTCATCGGATCCGCGTGATATTCTGGCCGCAATTGTCGCCTTGTGATCTAATCCACATGAGGTGACCAAAATAGGCGTAGTCGCACTTGCGCACCGTTTCGTGGGCGTTCCCTGAGAAAGGGAGTCGGGATTATGGCAGGTGTACCGAGCGGATCGGGCTCAGAAGGCATCCGGGGTTTCGCACCGGCTCAAGATATTGACCACGTGCTCGAGCACCTCGAGGCGCACGCAGTCGATGACATCGCATTGTGCCTGGAAGAGGCCAAGCACTTGACGGCAGAGCCGAGCGTGGACTTGCTCGTGGACTTCTGCAGCGCGACACGGATGGCCTGGGCAAGCCTTTATCGCCTTTACATTTGTTGCATGGAAGAATGTCCCCAACATTTGCTGAAGGAGCTTCTGTTCGCGATCGACGTCGGAATGGTTGGCGCAAACGATGTGCTCAGTAGCGAATACTCCCAAGGCAGTGTTGCTAGGTGCAAACAGGCAACAACGTACCTCGAGAGCATATCCCTGCGCCGAGACCTGCTCAGCATTCTAGCTTCAAGAGGCGTAGACGCCGTTAACCGTCGGCTGGCCGAGCTGAGCGCCAACGTCCATCACCCCGGGCCCGAACTTGATTGAGAAGTTACCAGTCTTCCTGCGGAATGGGAGTCCGGATTATGACAAGCGCAGCGAGCGGATCGGACCTAGAACGCATCCGGATTCCGCCCCTCCCGAATATTGAGGAGGTCTTGCAGGAGCTGGAAGCCCCCGCAGAGAAGGAGGTGGAGTTGTGCCTGGAAAACGCAAAGCAGTTGACGGCAGAGCCGAGTCTGGACCTGCTCATGGACTTCTGCAGCGCCACGCGCATGGCTTGGGCACGCGTCTATCGTCTTCACGTCTGTTGCCGGGAGGAATGTCCGCAAGACTTGCTAAAGGACTTTCTGTTCGCAATCCAACTCGGGATGGTTGGCGCAAACGATGTGCCCAGTCGCGAACGCTCGCAAGGCAATGTTGTCCAGTGCGAAAAGGCGAAAACGTACCTCGATAACATCTCCGTGCGCCGCGGACTAGTCAGCATTCTGGCCTCCAGAGGCCCGGACGCTGTGAAGCGTCGCTTGGCCCAGCTAAAGGCGGAGGTTGATCCTTCCCACCAGTTGCCGGAGACACGACAAGAGCCGATTCTCGCGCCAGCGCGCCTAAGGCGGAAAGCCAACGTGGCGGAGTATCGAGCAATCCTAATGGCAAAGGCGTTTTGGGGGTTGACTTGCGCGCTACGCTCGTTGAATCTTGAGCTTGTCCGAGAAATCGGGCCGTTCGCAAGGGCCGTGAGGGATCATGCGAAGATCGCTGCACAGTCGTCTGATCGGGCTAACTGGTTCATAAAACTGATCGAGTCGGTTTCAGTTCCTGAGCAGCAGAGACGTGAGCAAGCGCGTTTCCAAGCAGCTCTGGCGGACGTTTGCGCGAGGCTGGCAAACGAAGTGCTTGAGCCGTTGGAGGATGCCGATCGTAAAGCGCAAGAGGAGGGGCCAAAGGACCCGGAACTCGAAAGCTTTGCGGAATCGGAAATCCGCAAGGCGAGGAGCGCTTCCTCCGACCTTGCCCTCGCAGCGGAAAAGCTCTGGCGCGAACTGGCTGAGACGCTTCCCGAGGATCTGCGGCAACACGCGTTCATGTCCATTCGGACACTTCAAGAACTGATTAGCCCTGCCGAACAGGTTCCAGACGCAAGGTTCTGTCCGAGCAGAAGATTGCTCGTTTTGATTGAGGAAGGGCTAATACGCCCGCCGCCGCACCTCCTGGAGGGCCTGCAAGAGCGCGCCAAGTCTCTGGGAGAGCCAATGCCAGGAGCCGACCCAGAGGAGTTCGCCGAGATGATTATTCATCAGGTCGAAGGCTTGTGCGCCAGCCTTGCGCGTCGCGCAGCGGCTTTGGGCGAGCACGCGGTTCGCCTGTCCTGCGGCGGGAGGTTCACCGACGAGGTGGCTGTGGAGCTAGTGGAGCAACTTGAGGTCACACCTTACAGGGCTTCAGACGCGCTTACTCTTCTTCACAGAGAAATGTTGGCGTTTGCATCCGCAATCGCTCGCCGTCGGCTCTGGGGTAGCATCACGTCGGACGGTTCTGACATAATGCTCGACGTGGATATCGAGAAGGCGTTAGAAGTACCCAACCTTGACAGCTTTGGTCCGGAATCCTGCGATGTGGGGCACGAGGGTAGGGCCGTTGCGCCGCAACCGGAATCCTCATCCGGACAGCAGACGCCTCGCGGCGAGTCGCAGGGCATAGGCACGGCGTGAGAGCTATCCGAATCCTTCATCTGTCCGACCTGCACCTAGCGAAACGGCGCTACGAGCGATGGCGTCGGATAGGCGACCGTTATGTTCTCGAGGAGCTTTCGCGTTTTGTGTATGAGAGGCGCACGAGTATTGACGCGATTGTTGTAACGGGAGACTTGGCCGCCAGTGGCGAAAGAGAGGATCTCTATCGGGCTGCCGGGTTTCTTTCTCTGTCTTCGGTAGATGGGCGCCCGACACTCCACGCAGCGGGGAAGCCGATTGTTCTCCTACCCGGGAATCACGACCGATTCACCTATTCGCTGAGAGTGGTATACCATTCGGACAATTTCGAGCGAGTGTTTGGATCGCTGTGGCACGCGGGAGTCGGGGGAGTGCAACCTTGTTTTCTACCCAACCCGGACGCACCGGCTCTGGCAATTCTATGCGCGGATTTTACACTCGGAAGCGTTCGTGACGAATCAGTCCTAGGGGGCCGTTGGGGCCAAGGCAAAGTCTATGATGACCGACTGCAAAGCCTGGTCCGCCTCACCAACGAGCTGCGCGGTACCGAGCACTCACCAGCGATTGTTTGGGCTCTTCACTTTGCACCTGAGTTCCCTGGCGTGAGTAGGCTTGAGGAGCTCGTAGACGGACAGAAGCTCCTTTCCGCGGCCGCAGGCCTCGATATCCGTCACATCATGTGTGGGCACACGCATCGCAAGCTCTTCTATCCTTTCCAGGGGTGTGAGGGGGGTGGTATCCATTGCGCGGGGACGGCCAGTTGCCTGAAACGCGGCTGGGACACGTCGATCCATGTGTTGGACTTCTACATCGAAGGGCGTACGATTACGGACTGTCGGCGGTCTGATTACGTGTGGGATGAAGCAAAGACTACCTTCTTGCGTGTGAATCGCGAAACGGGCATCCAGAGGGCAGATGGCGCTCATCCTTTGCAGGGGCCAACACCCGAAGACTCAACAATCCGTGGCGGTACGCCAGAATCCAAGGATCGGAGACAGTAAGCGAGACCATTCGCGCCGCTTGGCAATCGAACGCCCTTCGTACCGCTGGTACGCTTTCCGCACACGACGAGCCCTGTCGGGTGACAAGCTTGGCCCTTCCCGGACCTGTACGTGTCTTCGCATCCCAAACGCGTGTCCCTTCGCGCCTGGCTGTCTGAGACCTACTGGCATGTCCGGCAAATGTCGGCGGCCGATTGGGCGCCGGGCATGTCCATGCGAGAGGGGCGGGCGAGCACTTCCGGGATGGGTCGGAATGTGGCGGGGATGGCTTGGGAGTCCGCGACCTCGGCCCCGCCGCCGGAATCCCATCGGACCGACACGGCCCGGCTCTGAATCCTGAACCCTGAATCCCGAACCCCGAACTCTCGACCCTGGACTCTCGACTCTGGACTCTGGACTCTACAGCGGCAGCCGCACCGGCCGGCCGCCCTCGGCAATCGACCGGTCGATTGCCAGGCACAACTCGTGCGTGCGATACGCGTCGGCGATGTTGCAGTGCGACTCCCGGCCCTCGCGCATGCACTCCACAAAGTGATTGATCTCGGCGTCGAACGGGTGGTGGCTCACGTCGGCGGTGGTCGGCAGGATCGTCGGGATCGTGGTCCAGCCGGTCTGGCCCGGGAAGAGCCGCTTGGACCAGAGCCGGTTGTCGCGGATCGTGCCTTCGGTGCCGGCCAGGTCGATATTGAGCGAGTAGGGCATCTCGCAATCGAACAAGGCTGAGGTCTTGCCGATCGTGCCGCCGGCGAACTTCATGACGGCAACCACGTTGGCGTCGTACTCGAAGAGGCCCTTGGGGTTGTTGGCCACGGCGGTGACCTCGACCACTTCGTCGCCGCTGAGCCAGCGCATGGCGTCCATGGCGTGGCAGCCGCCCAGCAGCATCGCGCTCCCGCCGGTCTTTCTGCGGCTGTGGAGGTCCCAGGCGTGGTGGGTGGGCCCAAGGCCGTGCCAGTAGTCGATCTCGATGTAGAACGGCCGGCCGATCGCCCCGGACGAGACGAGCGACTTGATGCACTCGACGGCCGGGTTCCAGCGGAGCACAAACCCGGCGAGGCTCTTCACCCCCGCTCGGGCAACGGCGTCGCGCAGGGCGCGGTTCTCCTCCATCGTGAGCGCGATCGGCTTCTCGACCAGGACGTGCTTGCCGGACTGGGCCGCGGCGATGCCCTGCTGGGCATGGACGTGGCTCGGCCCGCAGAGGTCCACCACGTCCACGCGATCGTCGCAAAGCACCTCCTCGTAATCATCGCGGACCGCGCAGTCCACTCCCAGTCGGCCGGCCAGTTGCTCCGCCCGGTCCGGACGCACGTCGCTGATCGAGACGATGCGGACGTACGGGTTCTTGAGCCAACTGGCGGCATGGGCGCCGGCGACCCAGCCGGCGCCGTGGATTGCGACGCCCAGCTTTTTGTTCTGCAATGTGGGCTCCTCAGACTACGGGGCAGCAGCCAATGACGAATGTCGAAAGCCAAATGACGAAGGAATGTCGAATGACGAAGCACGAAACGGCGCGAGTGCGCTTTGCCTTCGGGCTTTGTGCTTCGTCATTCTTTCGTTATTCGTCATTCGACATTCGTGCTTCTACGCTCCCTCGGGCAGTTGGTACGGCTTGCGCTGCGGCCGGGCCAGATAGCGGTTCGCCTCCTCATCGCCCGGGAAGACCTCCTTTTCCGGGTCCCAGCGGAGCCTGCGCCCGAGCCAGCGGGCGATATTGCAGAGATGGCAAATCACGGCCGAGCGGTGGCCGATCTCCACGTCGGCGATGGGCCGGCGGCGTGACTTGATGCAGTCGAACCAGTTCTGGAACTGGTCGTTGCTTTCCTCCAGGCGCGGATCCGAGTCCCGCAGCGGCTCGTTGGCCAGCTCGGCCGGCTCGCAGGAGAAGCGGTCGTTGTCCACGACGACCTTGCCCTTGTCCCCGAGAAACACTGCGCCGGCCACCGGGCCGCTGTCGAGCTTTACGACCACGCCGCTGGCATAGCGGAAGAACACGCGGTTTTGGCTGCACAGCCGGTCCCCACGCGTGCGGCTCTCCGGGGCCGCGTAGACCGGGGCTTTCAGCGGCTCGTTGCGCTCGGGCCAGACTTCCACCGGCCCCGTGGCGTCCGTGCCGAGGGCCCATTGAATCTGGTCCAGCCCGTGGGAGCCGTTCCCCGTCAGCTCGCCGCCGGAGTACGGCGTCAACGAGATCCAGCCGGGCTCGCCGCGCGGGGCGTAGATGTCGGCATGAAACGGGCGCAGCTCCGTCTGGCCGCACCAGACGTCCCACAGGAGCCCCTGGGGCACGGGCTGGCCGGGCAGGGCGCACTGCCAAGGGCTGGCGTAGTTGTTGGCGATCGCGGTGTGGACCTTTCCGATCCGTCCGGCGCGGACGAGCTGGCATCCTTGGCGATGGTGCTTCATGGACCGGCGCTGGCTGCCCGTCTGGAACACGCGGCCGTGCCGGCGCGCGGCCTGGACCATGGCCCGCCCCTCGCGGATGGTGAGGCTCAGCGGCTTTTCGGTGTAGACGTCCTTGCCGGCCAGACAGGCGTGGATGCTGGGCAGCGCGTGCCAGTGGTCGGGCGTGGCGACGATCACCGCGTCGACGTCCTTGGCATCGAGCATCTTCCGGTAGTCCTGGTAGGCGCGGCACTTGCGCGCGGCGGCAATTGCCTCGGCCCGGGGCCTATTGACGTCGCAGACCGCCACGATCCGGCCCTCCTTGGGCAGGCCCATGAGTTGTTGCCCCCGGCGCCCCACGCCGACGTAGCCCACGCCGATCCGCCCGTTGGCCCCGGGCCGGCCGCCGAGGGCCAGCGTGCCGGCAGGAACCAGCAGGGGCGCGAGCAACGTCGATGCGGCGGCCGCCCCGCCGGTCTTCAGCAAGCTGCGCCGGTCGAATCGGCAGATCGAAGCCATCGTCGCTCTCCAGAATGGGGTCAGGCCGTGATTAGTGATTAGCGAACTGCCGTTCCACGTCGGCCACCGCCTTCAGGGCGGAGCGGCCCGCCGCTTCGACCCGCCGGATCGCGCGGCTCACGCTGCTGTGGTTCGTGTAGCCGAGCGCCCTCGCCACCTCTCCCGCCGGGTAGCCGAAACGCCGTCGGGCAAGGTAGGCGCCCACGGCCCGGCTCAGATCGTCGGTCCGCCGCCCCGCGATCCAGTCCTGGACGTCGCACCCGAAGTACGCGCCCACCGCCGCAACGATCGCCTCCAGCGGCGGGCGCTCCCGGATGCGCTGGCGGTCGGGCACCTCGGGGTCATCGGGCAGATCGCCGAGAAGTTGGCGGATGCGATCGACGAACCGTTCCGATCCCAGGATCAGACCGCCGACGGCTTCGGCAAAGGGGGATTTGATCCGCTCCTCGATCCCCGCGGCTACGAAGCGGCCGTAGGCTTGCCGTGCGGCGGCCCCGTCCCCGCCGTAATCCGTCAGGACCCGGCCGTAAGTCACCCAAGCCATCCGGCGACCCAATCGCACGTACCCCGGGTAGCTGCTCCAGCGGTGCTGTTCGGGCCGCCGCACCAGCCGGGCGCGGACGGGGTTGAGGTGGATGTAGCGGCTCACCTCCAGAAAGTGGCCTTCCTCTTCGACAAGATACCCCTTGAAGCGGCCCTGAAACAGGTGCCCCACATGCCTGTGCCGATAGTTGAAGTAGCCCGTGTAGCTGCCGTTGAGGTAGTGCATGCCCGCCGAGAGGTTTGCCTCGGGCGTCTCGACGAAGAGGTGCTCGTGGTTGTCCATGAGGACGAAGGCGTGCAGCCGCCACGCGTAGGTTTCGACGGTCCGCCGGAGCCAGTCAAGGCGTTTGCCGCGGTCGAAGTCATCGCGGACGATTGGCGCGCGGTCGTTCCCGCGAGAGGTCGCGTGGTAGAGCGCGCCGGGAAACTGGATTCTCAAAGGGCGGGCCATGCGGCCATTGTACGGGGCCCACGGGCGCCGTGCAACCACTAATCACTAATCACGGCCTGACCCCAGTGGCGGCTCAGTGGCGGCTGGACGCGGCGGCGGGCCCGCGTACAATGGGGGCCGGGAGCAATGTCATGAATAAGAGAGAACGCGTCGCGGCCATCCTTGTGGGGCAGCGCCCGGATCGTCCGCCGGTCTCGTTCTGGTACCATTTCGCGCCGGACCAGGCGGCGGGACCGCGGGCCGTCGAGGCCCACTTGCGTCACGTCGAGACCTACGACCTCGACTTCCTGAAGATTATGGACGACAACCGCTATCCACGGTCCGCCCTGCCGGAGGGCCGGATCACCTCGGCACGCGACCTGGAGCGGTTTTCGGTCCTTCGCGGCGACGAGGATACGTTCGGCCGCCAACTGGAGCTGATCGGCCAACTGGCCAAACGTCTTGCCGGCCAGGTCCCCATGGCGACCACGATCTTCCACGCCTGGGCAACCCTGCGGCTGATGACCGTCCCGGACACGGGCGCCCACGGCCCGCCGACTCTCGACCACGCCGACGATCCCCGCGACGCCGCTATGGGGCAGCTCCTGCGCGAGGCGCCGGAGGCCCTGGCCCGGGCCCTGGCGGTCGTGGCCGAGTCGTCGGCCAATTTTGCGAGGCACTGTCTCGGCGCGGGGGCCGATGGCGTGTTCCTTTCCGTGCGGGACGATTGGGTCGATACCCCGCAGAACGGCCCCGGCACGTACGACCGCCTGGTCCGGCCGGGCGACCTGCAAATCCTGGCCGCCGCCGATGGGACCTTCAACCTGCTGCACGTGTGCGGCAAGGCCCTCGATTTCCGTCGCTTTGCCGCTTACCCGGCGCACGCGCTCAACTGGGCCGATCGCTCTGCGGGCCCGCCGATTGCCGAGGTCGCCGGCTGGGTCCGACCGGCCCTCTGCGCCGGCTTGGACAACCTGGGGACCATGGTCACGGGCTCGCCGGACGACTGCGCTGGGCAGGTCGCCGATGCCGTCCAACAGGCCGGCGAGCGGCCGATCTTGGTCGCCCCCGGATGTACCTTCGATCCTCAGGCGGTCCCGGCGGAGAACCTCCGTGCGATCCGTCGGGCGGTCTCCAACATGCCAAGGAGTCAACCTTGAAGACCATGAAGGCTTTGGTGAAGAGGAAGTCCGAGGAGGGCTTGTGGCTGGAAGACGTTCCGGTGCCGGAGATGGGCATCAACGACGTGCTCATTGAAGTGCTGCGGACCGGCATCTGCGGCACGGATTTTCACATTTACTCCTGGGATGCCTGGGCCCAGAAGACGGTGCCGGTGCCGCTGGTGATCGGCCACGAGTTCGTCGGCCGCGTGGCGGAGGTCGGCTCCAACGTCAAGGACTTCCACCCGGGCGACATCGTCAGCGGTGAGGGGCACGTGGTCTGCGGGCGGTGCCGCAACTGTCTGGCCGGGCGGCGGCACCTCTGCAAGGACACGAAGGGGATCGGCGTGAACCGGCCGGGGGCGTTTGCGGAGTATCTGGTCCTGCCGATGACCAACGTCTGGGCGCACGATCCCGCCATCCCCCGCGACGTGCAGTCGATCTTCGATCCCTTTGGCAACGCGGTCCATACGGCGCTGCACTTTCCGGTGCTCGGCGAGGACGTGCTGGTGACCGGGGCGGGGCCGATCGGCGTGATGGCGGCGGCGGTCGCGCGGCACGCCGGGGCCCGCTACGTGGTAGTCACCGACGTCAACCCCTACCGGCTGGAGCTGGCCACTCGCATGGGAGCGACGCGGGCCGTGGACGTCCGCTCGCGGTCGCTTGCCGACGTTCAGCGCGAGTTGGGCATGAAGGAAGGCTTCGACGTGGGCCTGGAGATGTCCGGCAATCCTCAGGCGTTCCGCGACATGCTGGCCAACGTATGCCACGGCGGCAAGATCGCCATGCTCGGCATCCCCAGCAACGACCTGGCCATCCATTGGCCCACGGTGATCTTCAACATGCTCACCATCCAGGGCATCTACGGCCGCGAGATGTACGAGACGTGGTACAAGATGACGGTGATGATCCAGTCGGGGCTCGACATCAGCCCGGTGATCACCCACCGCTTGCACTACACCGACTTCGAGAAGGGCTTCGAGGTCATGCGGACCGGCCAGTCGGGCAAGGTCGTGCTCACGTGGAAGGAAGGGTAGGAAAGGTAGGTGGTAGGTGGCATGTGGCATGTAGGGAAGAAGACCCCATATTCCACCTACCACCTACCACCTACGACCTACGGAAGGACAGCAGATGGCGTACGAACGATTCCGGCAATACGTCAACGAGCAGATCGGCCAGATCCGCCAGAGCGGGTTGTTCAAAGGCGAGCGCGTGCTGACCTCGCCGCAGCAGGCGCACGTGGGAGTCCGCGACCGCCAGCCGGTGCTGAACCTCTGCGCGAACAACTACCTCGGGCTGGCCAACCATCCGGCAGTGCGGCAGGCGGCCCGCGAGGCCCTCGACCGCTGGGGCTACGGCATGGCCAGCGTGCGCTTCATTTGCGGCACGCAAGAGCTGCACAAGCAATTGGAGCGGGCCCTGTCGGAGTTCTTCGGCACCGAGGACACGATCCTCTATTCGTCCTGCTGGGACGCCAACGGCGGGCTGTTCGAGACGCTGCTGGGCCCCGACGACGCGGTTATCTCCGACGAATTGAACCACGCCTCGATTATCGACGGCATCCGCTTGTGCAAGGCGCAGCGGCTCCGCTACCGCAACAACGACATGGCCGACCTGGAGGCCCGGCTTCAGGAGGCCCGCTCGGCCCGGTTCCGCATGATCGCCACCGATGGCGTCTTCTCGATGGACGGGATCATCGCCAACTTGGCGGCGATCTGCGACCTGGCCGACCGCTACGACGCGATGGTGATGGTCGACGACTCGCACGCGGCCGGGTTCCTCGGTCCGCACGGTCGCGGCACGCCCGAGCATTGCGGCGTCATGGGGCGGATCGACATCCTCACCGGCACCTTCGGCAAGGCCCTGGGCGGCGGGAGCGGCGGCTACACGACGGGCCGGGCGGAGATCGTCCAGTTGTTGCGGCAGCGCTCGCGGCCGTACCTGTTTTCCAACTCGCTCCCGCCGCCGATCGTGGCGGCCTCGCTCAAGGCATTGGAGCTGCTCGATGCCTCGACGGAGCTGCGCGACCGGCTGGAAGAGAACACCCGCTGGTTCCGCGGCCAGATGAGCCAATTGGGCTTCCAGATCGTACACGGCGAGCACCCGATCGTCCCGGTGATGCTCGGCGACGCGGCCCTGGCCGCGCGCATGGCGGAGCGGCTCCTGGAGAAAGGGGTCTACGTGATCGGGTTTTCCTACCCGGTCGTGCCGCAGGGAAAGGCCAGGATCCGCACTCAAGTCTCGGCCGTACAC
>CAYGZI010000132.1:3025-11545 GCA_964354245.1 uncultured Planctomycetaceae bacterium | reverse complement strand
GGGCCTTTAAGAACCCAAGAGCCGTAAACGGCCCTCCTTGACACCAGCGTCTCACTCCGAGACGCGACTTGTGCGTAACAACGAGGGCGTCAGCCCCTGGCATGGTGAGAACCCTCGACACCGCAGCCCCGCAGGGGCGACAGACCGTCCTGGCACCCATTTCGCCCGCCCCTTCGGGGCTTGGCGCGGGCGTTTGGGATCGCGATTCCAGGGGCTCACGCCCCTGGCTACTGACTGCCGCCTCTCCGCGGCGAAAGGGCGGATTGGCGATCCGTCCTACGAAGCGTCGCCCAACGAGTGTGGGACGGATTGGCCCGGTTGCCGAGTTGACAACTTTGTCATAGAACGCGAGGATACCAAGCATGGCAAGAGTGCTCCTCAGCCGCGGCGCCCAACGGCAGGTGGAGTAAGCGAGATGATCCGACAAGTCCTTAAGATCCGCGGAAAGCGGTTCGTCATGGTGGAAGAAGCGGAGTTGAAGCGGCTGAGTCAGCAGCGCCTGGCGGAATTGGCGGGCCTGCGGCAAGAAACGCTTTCACGGCTGGAGTCCGGCAAGCACTCGCCCACCGTACGGACCGTCGAAAAGATCGACCGGGCGCTGAAGCGGTACGCCAAATCGAAGCGCAACCGCCCCAAGAGCATCCGGACGGAAGGCAAGTGAGACCTCTGGCGAACATCGGAAAGAACCAGGCGGCTACGGAATCCTGTTTGTTCGCCAGCGTGACGCGGCTCAGCGATCCGGACGGGAAGCAGTTGGCCCAGGTGCCCTCATCCCCCCAGAGGAGTGGCGGCAGGGAGCACATTCTCATCTACAGCGATCCCCGCGACGTTTCGCAGGCGTTCCCGACGCCCCCTTCCCGAAGTCGGGGTCGAATGCTTATAATGTGCGGTTTCGGCATTGGGAATAGCGGGAAAGCAAGGCGGGTTGACTTGTCATGCCAAAGCAGAAGACCCATAAGGCGACCAAGAAACGCTTCCGCCTCACGGCAAAAGGGAAGGTCAAGCACCGCCAGGCGGGCACCAGCCACTTGGCGGTCCGCAAGAGCCACAAGCGCAAGCGCAAGCTCCGCGGCACTTCGACCACCGACAAGGTGGAAGAGAAGCGGATCCGGATGGTGCTGGGGAAATACAGCTATTAGTGTAGGCCGGTCACTTTGCGGAGGAGAGATAGGTTTGCGGACGGGCAAGACAACGCTCCCCTAAGTGGTGGGGGAGGGCTTCGGTTCCGCTACACACGTTCTTGTAGGACCGGTGGGCAGCCCGTCCTGCGAGACGGCGGATTGACGATCCCGTGGGGGCAGGTTGGCAGCCAGCCCCACGTAATGACGGATTGACAGTCTGCCCCACGAGGGAAGGACCACCATGCGTACCACCAGAGGTTCGGCCCGTACCCGGGCCGTCAAGCGCCTGTTGCGCAAGGCCAAAGGGTATCGCGGCGGCCGGAGCAAACTGTACCGCACGGCGAAGGAAACCCTAGTCCGTGCCGGGGTCTATGCTTATCGGGACCGGCGTCTGCGGCGGCGCAACTTCCACAAGCTGTGGATCATCCGCATCAACGCCGCCGTGCGCCAGCTCGGCCTGCGGTATAGCGAGTTCATCCACGGGCTGGGCAAGGCCGAGATAGCGATCAACCGGAAGCTCCTGGCCGAGATGGCGGTTCGCGACCCGGCATCCTTCGAGCAGGTGGTGGGCAAGGTCAAAGAGGCACTTGCTGCGGCGAGCTGATCCTTTGGCGGATGTACTCCACGGCTTTCGCCAGTTGGGGGTCCACGTCGGTCCGCAGCGCCGGCTCGGGCGTCTCGGTCGTTTTGCCGGCGGTGGTCTTCGCCGAATTACCGGTCTTCGGACCGCCAAGCTGACGCTGGCGCCGCCATCGGTACAGCCGCTCGATTTGTTTCGCGTCCAGGCGGACTTCGTAGCCGGGGTCCGGCGTGACCCCCCAATCGGCCTCGCGTCCGGCCTGGACGGATGGGCTGCCGTCTGATTGGTCCCGCGGAGGCCGGTTGATGTTCTTGCCGCTGGGCCGCCAGTACGAGGCCACAGTCACCTTCAGCGCGCCGAACCCGGGCGGCAGCCGGACGATCTCCTGGACCGTGCCCTTGCCGAACGTCCGCTGGCCGACGATCGCGGCCCGGTTGTAGTCCTGGAGACACCCCGCAACAATCTCGCTGGCGCTGGCACTGTATTCGTTGACGAGGACCGCCACGGGGAAATCCGGTAGAGTCCCCTGAGCCCGGGCCTGGAAGTCCTCGCGGATGCGGCCCTCTCTCCCGCGCGTCGTGACGATCTCTCCCGAGGAGATAAACAGGTCGCACACGGCCACGGCCGGAAGGAGGAGCCCGCCGTGATTGTCGCGCAGGTCGAGAATCAGACCTTGCACTCCGTCGGCCAGCAACGCGCGGATGGCCTTCTCCAGCTCCTCGGCCGTGCGCTCGCCAAAACTGTCGATCTGCACGTAGCCGATCCGCCGGTCGCCTTCGAGGAAGAAATCCCAGGTGCGGTCGGGCTTGCGACGGTCGCCTACCACGCTATCGCGCAGGATCCTCGCGCGCACGATGCGGATGTCTGCGGGCTCCTTCTCGGCCTCGTGCTGGACCGTGAGCACGACGGGCGTTCCGACGGCCCCCCTCATGAGGTCCCGCGCGTCGTCCCAGGCGAGCCCTTTGGTGGTCTTGCCGTCGATCTTGAGGATCCGGTCGCGGGGACGGATTCCGGCCTCTTCGGCTGGCGTGCCGGGCATGGGCGTGGCCACGGTGAGCTGCTGGGTGTCCGGGTCGAGCACGACCTCGATTCCGATGCCGCCGAACTCCTGGTTCAGCTCCTCCTCGACTTTGGAGAAGAACGTGGGAGCGAGGTAGGTTGAAGGCTCGTCCTTCAACTGCTTGAGCATTCCGGCCAGCGCCCCCTCGAAGAGCAGACCCCGATTCAGCTCCTTCAGGGAGCGCTCGTGGACTTGCTCCAGGGCGAACGCGAAAACCCGCCCGTAGCGGTTCACCCTCGTGGCGCAAGCGAGGCAGACCAGGATCGACGCTCCCAACAACCAGAGATTGCGGCGCGGCATGGTGAAGGTCCATCCGGGGATCAGGGCGGTGCGCCGCGGCTTCGCAAGCGCCGCGACGAGGTACATTGTACGCCCGCCCCGGTGCCCGCGGGAGGGCAAGGAACCCGCCGGCTATCGGAAAGCAGCGAGTCCGGCTTAGAGGATTCAGGGCAGCCGACGGCTCACGGATACCACTTCAAGACCCGGACCTCGACTCCCTCGCCCACCAGCTTCTTGAACTCGTTCAGGTCGGCCATGGCGCCTTTTGCGCTGCGGTAGTGATACGGGTAGACGATCTTGGGCTTGAACTGGCGCACGGCGTCGGCGGCACTTTTCACGTCCATGGTGTAGGGCAGGTTCATGGGCAGGAAGGCGGCGTCGATCTGCTTGAGCTTGCGCATTTCCGGCGTGTCTTCCGTGTCGCCGGCCGCGTAGATCCGCTTGCCGCCCAACTGGATCACGTAGCCGAGCCCCTCGCCCTTGGGATGAAACTTCTTGCGCTCGGGGGTGACGTTGTAGGCCGGGACGGCCTCGATGAGGACCCCGCTCACCTCGGCCTTTTCCCCGGCGGCAATCGCCTTGGTTTTGTCGGCCAGCGGGCCAGCGGGCATCTTGTCGGCAACCGCCTGCGGAGCGACGATCTTGGCCTTGCTGTCCGCCGCGATCAGCCCTTCGAGCGTGCGCACGTCGAAGTGGTCGTAGTGGGCGTGAGTGATCAGGACCGCGTCGGGCTTGGGCAGCCCGGCGTATTTCTTCGCCCCGCCCACCGGGTCCACGTAGACCGTCTTCCCGTTCCACGTCAGGACGAAGCTGGCGTGATCGACGGGATAGACGAGGATGTCGCCGCTTTCCGCCGGGATGCGGTCGCCGGGCTTATCCGCCTGAGCGGTCGGCGGCGCCGCGTGACATGCCCCTGCAAGAAGCAGCATCATCGCGAGCGAAATACGAAACTCAACGTTCATGGCCTGGCTCCTAACGTGTCAAGAAGACAACCGCAGAGGACGCAGAGGAGCGCAGAGAATGCGAAACAGCAGAACAAGAATCGTGGACACGGCGTTGTTCCTGTTCCTCTGCGCTCTCTGCGTCCTCTGCGGTAAAATCCCTCTTTCGTTTGCGGTGAAATCCCCGTTTTCTTATCGCCCCCGGTGCAAGCGGTTCTGCCGATCCGCGAGCCGTTGCTGACGTTCAGCACGTGGACCTGTTCGCCCGCCACCAGGTCGGCCGCCTCCATGAGAGTCCGGTCGATCGTGATGCTGCCTTCGTAATCCAAGTCGGCGCCCGTCAACGTGGCCCGATGGAGCTTCGACTTGAGCATGAACCGCTGCACGTGGATCCTCCCTCGCGGGGGGGCGTCTCGTTCTTGCGCCCGTCCCCGGACTCGTATGCCTCGCCGCAACCTGTTACTATGACGCGCTGCCCGCGGCTTTTCAACCTCTGTTGCCAGGTGTAGCACAGCCGCCCTCGGCTGTGAGTTGGGCCACAGCCCAGGGCGCCGCCACAGCCGAGGGCGGCTGTGCTACATGACAGGTCCACAAGGAGCAGTGGCGATGTCCACCATGCCGGAACACGTCGGCCAGCGGCGGCAATACAACATGCGCTACGTCTGGACGATCTGCCTGGTCGCGGCCCTGGGCGGCCTGATGTTCGGATACGACTGGATCGTCATCAGCGGCACCAAGCCCTTTTACGAGCGGTTTTTCTCGCTCGACACCGCCTGGGCGACGGGCTGGGCCATGGGCAGCGCCCTGGTCGGCTGCCTCATCGGGGCCGTGCTCTCCGGCGGACTGAGCGACCGGGTAGGCCGCAAGCGGCTCCTGATCCTGTCCGGGCTGGTGTTCGTTGTCTCCGCGGTCGGCACCGGGCTGGCCGGGACGTTCGCCGCGTTCAACCTGTGGCGCGTGGCCGGCGGCATCGCGATCGGGCTGGCCTCGAATCTCTCGCCGATGTACATCGCCGAGGTCGCTCCCGCGGCAGTCCGCGGTCGGCTGGTCTCCATGAACCAGTGTACCATCGTGATCGGCATTCTCCTGGCCCAGGCGGTGAACTACGGCATCGCCCAGTTTGGAACGTACCTCGACAAGGTTGGGATGAAGGCGTACGTGGGCAGGCACGACGCAGCGATCGAGGCGAAGCGCGTTGCCGAGGAGCTTTCCTGGCAGGTCCCTTTACGGGACCGGGCCGCCGTGGTTGCGGAGTTCACCGCCCTGGCCGCCAGGCAGCCGACGTGGTCCGGCCTGGGAACCGTGAAGGAACTCGTCGAGAAGATGAATGAGGATCGCGCGGAAAAGAAGCTCAAGGTAGACGACGTGGGCGTCGGACTGGCGCTCCGTGGGCAGACCCCCCGGAACGTGCGGATTGGCTGGCGCTGGATGTTCGGCGTGACTGCCGTGCCGGCCGCGCTGTTCTTTCTCCTCACGTTCTTCATCCCCGAGAGCCCGAGGTGGTTGGTGAAAAACGGCCGTGCGGCAGAGGCCCGCTCGATCCTCGCCCGGATCGGCGGCGAGGCCTTTGCGGCCCAGGAGGTCCACGCCATCGAGCGGACTTTGGCCGGCGAGACCGGGCGGGTCAACTTCCGCGACCTCTTGGAGCCGCGGATGCTCAAGATCCTCGCGGTCGGCGTGGTTCTGGCGGTCCTCCAGCAGTGGTGCGGGATCAACGTGATCTTCTACTACGCGGCGGACCTGTTCCGCGCCGCGGGCTACGACGTGGCCGACGCCCTGCTGAACATCGTGATCATCGGATCGGTGAACCTCGCGTTCACGGTCGTGGCCATCTACAGCGTGGACCGGTTCGGCCGGAGGATCCTGATGCTCGTGGGGTTTGCGGGCCTAACCCTGCTACACGTCTTGATGGGCGCCAGCTACTACTCCGGGCAGAGCGGGGCCTACACGCTCGTCTTGGCGCTGGCGGCGATCGGCTGCTATGCCCTCTCCCTGGCCCCGGTCACCTGGGTCGTGCTCTCCGAGATCTTCCCCAACCGCATCCGCGGGGCGGCGATGTCGGTCTCCGTGTTCTCCCTCTGGACCGCCTGCTTCATCCTCACCTTCACGTTCCCGCTGCTCGACGAGAGTCTGGGCACCGCGCAGACGTTCTGGATCTACGCGGCAGTCTGCGTCTTCGGGTTCTTCTTCGTCGCCAGCCGCCTGCCGGAGACCAAGGGGAAGACGCTCGAGGAGCTGGAGAAGGAGCTGGTGGGCTGACGCGGCAGACGCCGTGGCGGGCCGACGCGCTTTCTCGGCTATCGGGTGCGCTCTTCGACGCGTGGGCATTGCCTACTTGGTCTGCTGCAGCCGCGGATCGGCCAGGTCGAGCCGGTACATGACCTGGTTGTAGTCGTACCAGGGGGTCGCGTCGGGATTGCCGGAGAACGTGTTGGCGTAGGTCCCCTCAAAGTAGATGAGCCGTCCGCCGTTTTGGTCGAAGAACGGATGGTGCGCCGGATTGTAGAACGTGTACTTCTCGTGGGTGACGATCTTCTTGGCCCAGCGCCACGGGCCGGCCGGCTCGTCGGCCTCAAGGAACCAGACCTCGCCCAAGTAGGAGGAAGACCCGCCCGACTCGACCGCGATCGCGATCCACTTCTTGCGGTACTGGTTCCATTGGATCGTGCCCGAGTGCAGCTCGACCGGCTTCTGCGTATCGACGTCGCGGACCTGATAGCGGGCTTCCTCCGGCTTGATCTTTCCGGCCGCAATCAGTTGGCGCTCTTGGGCCTGAGTGATGGGGTCCGTGCCGGTTTTCCAGGCGTAGACCGGCTTTCCGGCAGCATCGTGCTCGACCTGGGCCGCAGACTTGTCGTAGCGGCTGCCCCGAGTGAGGCACGTAAACGCCTCATAGCTCGTCTGCTTAGCCAAGTCACTGAGTTCTGCCTTGACCCGGACGGTCGCAAACGGCGTCGGAAAGAGGAAGTAATCGGCGCCGCCGTCGTTGACCCGGATCGGGTGCCCGCGCGGGCATCGCCAGCGATCCGCGAGATCGAACTCCACGTGCTTCTCGAACGCCTCGGCCTGGTCGTTGTAGAGTGCCAGCCCGTGCTCAAGCGACTCCGCGAGGCCCTTGCGGCGGTCGTAATGGGCGACGAGACGCTCGCGGCCGTTTGGGTCGCGGACGGTCAGTAGCCCGTCGATCCAGACAACGCCCGGGCCGGCGATCGGGCACATCGCGCGGCTGAAGCCCTCTTTATCGACGAAGTAGTCCAGGTCCACGCCGGCGCTCGGATCGAGGCCGCCTTGCGACGGCAGGCGCGAAGTCGCCCCCGAGGTCTTGAACAGCCCGAGCGGGTATCGCACGCGGTTGGTGTCGCCCCAGAACCAGTAGATGCGCCCGCGGTAGGGCACGGCCAAGACGCTGTCCTGACCGGTTACCTGGCCGTTGAGGAGCGGCTGGCGGATCGGCACGGGCTCGCCCACGAGCACGCTATCGCGATAGATCCCGGCCCCCGTGATCCGGTAGAGCCGCTCGGCGACGTTGTTGCGCTTGATCTTGATCTGGGCACTGGCGCCCGGCTTGACCTGGAGCGCAGCGCCGGCAAAGCCGAAGCCATCCTTGGGGAACTCGTAGCCGTGGCTTCGCACGTGGAAGAACACGCGCTGGTCCATGAGCCCGGGCTCGGAGAAGGCGACGATGCCATTGCTGTCGGTGAGGTAGCGGACGTTGCCGGTGGTGCGCAATTCGACCAGCGGCACGCCGCGGCCGGTCCGGTCGTCCACGACCTGGATCTTGAAGAAGCGGCTCGGCTCGGACGCCGCGGCGAGGCCCGCTGCCGCGAGGGCCAGAACGAAGCCGAACGGGAGCAGGCGGCGGGCAGCAGGCCGCCTGGAGAGCACTTCAATTCCAGCACGCATCGTGAGACTTCCGGAGTGGGACAAATCGGTTCCCGGTTTCTCGCCGTCTTGCCCTTTATGGCTTCTTCTCCCGACGCGTGCAATACTCTCCACATTCTCGGTGCGATAAGACGTGGAATGCTGAGCCCCTTCAGCAATCCGGTAGAGAAGCCCACCCTTGTGGTGGAACCGCGATTGCTGGTAGGCTTAGGCAAACAGAGGGCGGTGGGTACCGGCGGGTAGGCAGACGGCTCACACCGCGGGGAGGATCGCACCGTAATGAAGGGCGCAAAAAAAAGGGGGCCTTTGACGAGCCACCTCCACAGTGGCCTGATCGGGCGGCAAGGGCAAGGTAACCGCCCGACCCCCGTTCGTCAGAGGCCCCACGGGCCAGCCTCGGTTGACCGGGCATTGGCTGCCCGGGCGGCGATTACCTAATGCACGTGTCGTACCAAACGCCAGGGATTCCGGTGGATTTGCCGCAATGAAGACCGTAACCTACTGTTTGGCAACCACTTACGCTTTGCACTCCCGCAGCGGTCCGGCGTCGGGCTGCAAAGGACCCAGGTCTCGCGTTGGTGTATTGTTCTGCTACATTTGTGGCGGTTCGCGGCGGCAAGTCGCATGACGATCCTTCAGAGGAGTGGATGCCAGCAG
>CAYGZI010000132.1:0-3015 GCA_964354245.1 uncultured Planctomycetaceae bacterium | reverse complement strand
TATGCTTCAGCATAACGGAACGCTTTGCCAGCCGATGTCCCAAGTACCCGTCGAAGCCCGACGCGTCCTGATCCTCCTTAATCCGAAGGCGGGCCGGCGGTCCTCCTCCGGAAAAGTGGACCGCCTGGCGGACATGCTCGTCCACAGAAAGGCTTACCAGGTCGAGGTTTGCACCGATCTCGTTGCCGCTTGTCGGAAAGCCAACCAGTGGCACTCTGAGGGCCAGCTCCGGGCTTTCGTTCCAGTGGGGGGGGATGGGACCATCTCGGACGTGGTCAATCGCACCGAGCCCGGCGTCCCGCTGGCGATCTTCCCGGCGGGCACGAGCAACCTGATCGCCCGGCACCTCCGGATGAAGGCGAGTCCAGAACTGGTCTATCGGACCATAGCCGCGGGAAAGCCCGTCCGCATGGATGTCGGCCGGGCGGCAGGGCGGCTCTTTGTGGCGATGGCCAGTTGCGGCTTCGACGCGGAGGTGGCCCGCCGGGTCCACGACCATCGCCAGGCGAGCCGCGGAGGGTTCTTGGGCTATTGGAGTTACGTCAAACCGATCCTCGATTCCATCCGTAGTTACCAATATCCGGAACTCCGGGTACACTGTGACGCGCCGTGCGCGGGCCGGGAGGCGAACCTGCCGACGGAGTTTGCGGCCCGATGGGTCTTTGCCCTCAACCTGCCGAACTATGGTTGGGGGCTTCCGTTGGCTCCGTGGGCCGACCAGACCGACGGGCTGCTGGATCTTTGCACGTTCCGCCGCGGCTCGTTGCCGGCCGGTCTGTGGTACGTGGCGGCCATACACCTGGGGCTGCACCGGCGGTTGTCCGACTGTACGACGTTGCGGGTACGGCGCGTGCGAGTTACCGCCCAGACCGAAGTGGAGTACCAGTTGGACGGCGACCCGGCGGGCCGCTTGCCGCTGGACGTCGAAGTAGTGCCGGGGAGGATGAGCGTGTTGCTGCCGCCCAAGCTATCAGCCTTCAGCTATCAGTAGTCAGCTTGCGGATAGGCGGGCGTGGCTATGACACCCTGCCTTTGTGGAACGCATTGAGGATGTTTCGTGCCTGAGAATCCCGTAACCATCGGCCCCTATCGCTGCGGCGGCGGTCAGCCGCTGTTGCTGATTGCCGGGCCGTGCGTGATCGAGGATGAGGCGATGACGCTGGCAATCGCGGCACGGCTGAAGGAAATCGTGGCGGACCTGCCGGTGCAACTGGTCTTCAAGGCCTCGTTCGACAAGGCGAATCGAACGAGCGTGGAGTCGTACCGCGGGCCAGGCTTGGAGAAGGGGCTGGCCATCCTGAATCGGATCAAGGCATCGACCGGGTTGCCCGTGACCACCGACATCCATGAAACCCACCAGGCAGAATCGGTGGCCGAAGTCTGCGACCTGCTGCAAATCCCGGCCTTTCTCGCCCGGCAGACCGATCTTCTGGCCGCGGCCGCCCGGACCGGCCGGGCGGTTCACGTTAAGAAAGGCCAGTTCATGGCCCCCTGGGACATGAAGCACGTGCTGGACAAATTGGAGGCCTTCGGATGCCGGAACGTTGTGCTTTGCGAGCGCGGGACGTTCTTCGGCTACGGGCGCCTGGTCAACGACATGCGTTCGATCCCCCAGATGCAGGCCCTGGGGGCCCCCGTGGTCTTCGACGCTACCCACAGCGTCCAAGAGCCCGGCGGCCTTGGCAAGGCGACCGGCGGCAACCGGGCGATGGTCGAGCCGTTGGCCCGCGCGGCCGTGGCCGTGGGCGTGGACGGGCTGTTCTTTGAGACCCATCCGGCGCCGGATTCGGCCCCGAGCGACGGGCCCAATATGGTCCCGCTGGATCGGTTCGGCCCCATGCTCCGGCGCCTGGTATCCCTTCGTCAAACGGTGGAGAGACTCTCGTGAACGATCCCGCGGAGACCGACGGCCGACAGTCCTTCTGGAATCGGCGGAACATCCAGATCGGCATCGCGGTCTTGGTGGTGCTCGTGGTGGGGGTGCTGCTGGCCACGTCGCGCGGCTGCCGGCGATCCTCCCGGGCAACGAAGGGCACCGCGCAGGACACGCCGGAGAAAGAGGCCGCCCAGCGGAACGAGCTGTTCGACACGGCCTGGAGCGGACTACAGCGTCCGGAAGCGTTCGACGGCATGTTCGGGACCGATGAAGAGCTCGTCCGCGCCATGGACCGGCTCGATCAATGGCTGCAGGCGCAGAAGCCTTTGGACGACTGGCGCGAGGACCCGCTGGTCGCCTCTCTGGCGAAGCCCTTGGGGAGCTTCGTGCAGCACGTCAGGCCGGTGGACGCGGCCCTGACCCAGCCGGGGTACGTCTTGGAGCTGAAGGACATCTCGCGGCGGTTCGAGGGCCCGGCCGCCCGATTGGAGAGCCTCGGCCAAAGGAGAAGTCTGCAAGAGCTCGACCAGCTTGCCCGGCAATACGACGACGCGATGAAGGAGGTGGACAAAGTTGCCCGGGAGGCCGCCGACGCGCTGCGGGAGTCCCGGGAGTCGGACCGCGACCCTGCGCGTGTGGGCTCCCGCGCCGCCGCCGGCCCCGGCGATACGGAGAGCGACTTGCGACGCTACGAAGCACAGTTCCTCGACAAGCTTTTTGGCGGCATGCGCGATCCGTCGAGGCAAGCGGCCTTCAACCAGCTCTACGAGATTGCCCGCCAGCTCGACTACCCCGGGCGGCTGCGCGACGCCAGGTCTTTGGCGGCGTTTGCCCAATCGCTGGAGGACCTGGCCGCCAAGCGCGGCCGCAAGGAGGTCGAGACGCTCGTAGAGCAATATGAGAAGGTGGTGAGCCGTTATGCGGTGCTGGGAAACAAGACGAGGCTCTCCGCACAACTGCGGTTCATCGTCGGCGAGCTCGACAACGCCGGGCGCATGAAGGACCTCGCCGAGTGGAAGGAGCTGGATCAGGTGGTGGGCGAGGCGGAGGAGCGGCTCAAGATCGCCGCCAAGCGAACCGGCCGCGCAGAGCTGGGCGACCTGGCCGCGCAGATCGACGAGGACCGGATCAAGCGGGAC
>CAYGZI010000131.1:0-11552 GCA_964354245.1 uncultured Planctomycetaceae bacterium | reverse complement strand
TCCGCAGCGTGGCCGGCGAGGTCATCAGGCGGTGCCGCATCCTGGCCGGGCTGGCCATCGTCGAGAACGCCCGGGACGAGACGGCCCTGGTCGAGGCGGTCGCCCCGGAGGATTTCGAGCGCCGCGAGAAGCAGTTGCTCGTGCTGGCCAAGCAGTGGATGGCCAAGCTCCCCTTCAAGCTCGTGGACGTGCTGCTGATCGACGAGATCGGCAAGAACATCAGCGGCACGGGCCTGGACACCAACGTGGTCGGGCGCAAGTTCGACGACCACAAGGCCGTCGAGGGGGAATACCCCAAGGTCAAGGTGATCGTTCTCCGCGGGCTCACGGAGGCGAGCCACGGCAATGCGGTCGGTTTGGGAATCGCCGAGTTCTGCAAATCGCAGCTTTTGCGCGAGACGGATTTACAGGCCACGCGGCTCAACGCGATCACGGCCGGCCACGTTGCCGGGGCGATGCTCCCCTTGGACTACGAAACGGACCGCGAGCTGCTCGACTTAGCCCTCAGCACCATCGGACTGGTCGAGCCCCAAGACGCAAGACTCCTCTGGATCAAGAACACGCTCGCACTCGAGGAGTTGGAGTGCTCCGCGGCCTACCTCGCCGAAGCCCGGCAGCGGCCGGACCTCGAAATCCTCACTCCGCCCCGCGACCTTCCGCTCGACGCGGCCGGCAACCTGCCGGCGACGAGTGTCTGGTGATGTGAGGACGTAGGTTATGCTTCAGCATAACATCTGGCGGGGTCGCGCAACGGCGCGAAGTCTATTGCGTTATGCTGAAGCATAACCTACGTCTCTACTGCGGCGGGCGTGCGAGTGTCACGCTGACACCGTGTTGGCCCGGAAGAACTCAGCCACTGCAGACTTCGCCGTCTCGCCGCGGGCGACTGACAGGACCAGTTCGGCGTATGCGTCGATGTCGGCGGTCATGTGAGTGTTGTTGAGGGCGAGAAAGACGTAGGCCGCTACGGCGCCGACGCGCTTGTTGCCGTCGAGGAACGGGTGGTTCTGAACGACATGGAACAAGTAGGCCGCCGCCATTTCGCACAGGTCCGAATGAAGGAACTTGCCGCCGAAGCTGGCGCCAGGCATGGCAACGGCCGACTGCAGCAGGCCCCAATCGCGCACGCCTTCCGATCCGCCGTAACGCACAATCTGATCCCGATGAATGGCGACAATCTCGTCAAGCCTCAGAAAGGTCGGCCCCACGGCTTCACTCCGCGAGCCGCTTGAGCGCCTTGCCATACTGCCGGTTGCAGGCCGCCAAGGCGTCCTGGAACCGTTTGCGCCTCCGCCTGCCGTGCGCCGGCACAATGACCAGCGCCCGGCCGTCGGTCGTGATCTCCAAGGCAGTCCCCTGGTCGATGCCCAGCAGCTCCAGAATGGAGCGGTCGATCACCAGGGCCAGACTGTTCCCGTGCCTGCTCAGCTTCTTGGTCATCATGGCATTCTCCTTCGCCCGGCGGAGCGACTGCGACATTATACCATTGTATCACCATCGGTCGACCAAGGCAAGGCCGGCGCGGCACGTCGCGTCAGAAGGCGGGCATGCCGCGGAGCTTGGGCAACCGGAAATCGTCGTGCCGCCCGCCATTGAGCTTGTGGGCGAGCCGCCGGTATAATTCGGGGTGGGCAGGCTACCCGTAATGGCGATTTGCAGGATGAAGGTCCGCGTCGGCTTGGTCGGCTTGGGAGAGGGCTGGGAGCGCCGCCATCTTCCCGCGCTCCAAGCCTTGGCCGACCGCTTTGAGGTCCGCGCAGTCTGCGACCAGGTGGGCCACCGGGCCCAACTGGCTGCCGCCCAGTTCGGCGCCCAGGCGATCGATGGCTTCCGCGCGTTGGCTGGCCGCGAAGACGTCGACGCGGTCCTCTTGCTCGCGCCCCAGTGGTACGGCCCCTTGCCGATTTTGGCCGCGTGCGGGCAGCGCAAGGCGATCTACTGCGGCCAGGGGGCCTGCTTCGAGCCGGATCGGGCCGACGCGATCCGCAAGTGCGTCGAGACGGCGGGCGTGGTGTTCATGGCCGAGTTGCCCCGCCGGCAGTCGCCCGCCACGCTGCGGCTCAAGGAGCTGATTGCCACGCGCCTGGGTCCGCCGGGGCTGTTGTTCTGCCACCATCGGATGCCGTGGGGCGACCGCCGCAGTCACCCTCCCGGGTGCTTTGCGCAGGCGTCGATCCTCCAGGAGCTGGTCGAGCTGGTGGATTGGTGCCGGTACGTCGTGGGCAAGGAGCCCCACGGCGTCAGCGGGGTCTCTCACGGGACCGGCGATGAGGCCGAAGCGGACTACCTGATGATGAGCCTGGATTTCACCGAGGAAGGCTCGGCGCCGGGCACGGGGGCGGTGGCACAGATCAGTTGCGGCCGCTACTTCCCCGGCGGCTGGCACGAGGCGATTGCCTATCGCCCCTTGGCCGCGCTTCAGGCCTGCTGCGAGCAGGGCATTGCGTTTGTGGATTTGCCCTCCACCGTGGTGTGGTTCGACGAGGCGGGCCGGCACCAGGAGTCGCTGGAGAGCGAGCGGCCGGCCAGCGAGCAGCTACTGGCCCAGTTTCACCGCGCGATCGGGGGCGCGGCGCGCAAGGGCAGCGACCTGGAAGACGCCTGCCGGGCCTTAACGATCGTCCAAGAGGCGGTGCGGAGCTTCCGGGAAGGGCGGCGGGTCGAGTTGTAGGGACCTCACCTCGGAAAATCCTCCAGGTCCTGCAGCCACAAGCGGATCTCGTTGTGGTACTCGCTGGCGAGATTCCCCTTGACCAACTGGCGGAGAAAACCGGCGGCCCCCTCCTGCCGCAGATCCGCCTCTTCGGCACTGCGGAAGCGGCGCGCCGGGTCCGGGGCGATCAGCCCGCGGCAAAAGCTCATCAACAGGTCGTTGCAGGTCACTTCGGCGGGGAGCAGCTTGGGGAGACGTTGGGCCAGCAGCCGCTTGGCCTCCAGCATTTCGCGGAGGGTCGTGCAGCCCTCGAACGCCGGAACGCCGGAGAGCATCTCGACGAGCACGTAGCCCAGGCTCGCCAAGTCCGACTGCGGCGAGCTTTCGCCGTGCTCCAGGACCTCCGGGGCCGCATACACCGGCGTGCAGGTCCGCTGCGGCGGCACGTCGCTAAGCTCAAACGCCGACCCCATGTCCACGATCTTCGCCGTCCCCGTGACCTTCAGCATGATGTTCGACGGCTTCAGGTCTCCGTGAATGATGTTCTCGCGGTGCAGGGCCGCCAGGGCCGCCAGACAGTCGCGGATGATGGCCATCGCGATCCCCGCCTTCACGCGCGGCTGCGACTTTCCCGCCGTGACCACCACCGCGTTGAACTCGCTCCACCGCTTCGCGCTGACGTGCCGGTAGAGCCAATCCAGCATCTTCTGGGTCAAGAGCTGGCTCACGTCGAAGCCGTCGATCCATTCCATCTCCATCAGCCGGATCCGGTGGTGCTCGACCCAGTTGTGGACGTTCAGCAGATTGTCCTGCTGGATTTGCGCGATGTGGGCCGAGACCTGGGCAATGCGGCCCATGGCCTCGTCGTAGGCCCGCTCGCCCTCGTACCGCTCCGGAGAGAAGACCTTCAAGGCCACCGGCAGCGTGAAGCTGTCGGTCCCGCGGCGCTCGCTCAGATAGACCACCCCTTGGCCGCCCGAGCCCAATTGGCGGATCAATCGGTGATGCTCCGTCCAACCGAGCCGCTCTTGATCGAGGAAGGCCCGATAGCGGGCCAACAGTTCGTCGGAACAGCGGCAGGCCACGTGCCCGCCCAGCGTCCAGGTCAGGTTCCCTTCATGGAACGTGGTTGTCGACATCGGCGCACCTCTCCTCAAGGCGATCCTTGCCACGCCACCTCGGCCGTATATTAGACTTGTTTCTTCCGAAAAGTCCAGAGTGGAACCGGACCAGTGCCCAGAAGGAGGCCCCGTGCAGGCAGGGGATGCTAGCACGCGATCAAGCCTCGCACAGATCCCCCCAAAGGAGAGCACCCGGAGCGCGGATCGGGAAACCCAACCTCTTGTCGGCCAAGTAGTTGATGAGCCGCTCCCCCGCGCGCCATCGCCGCAGGTTCTCGCAAAACAGCCGCGTGATGTCGTCGGCCCGCAAAGCGCCTTGCCCGCCCACGTGTGGGGTAATGATTACATTCGGCATGTCCCAAAGCTCGCTTTGCGCAGGCAGCGGCTCCGGATCCGTCACGTCCACCACCGCGCCCGCCAGTCTCTCCGCCTGCAATGCCCGCACCAACTCGTCCGTCACCACCAACGGCCCGCGCGCTACGTTGACCAATAGCGACTGCGGCTTCATACGCACTAGCGCCTCGGCGCCAATGATCCCCCGGGTCATATCGTTCAGCGGCAGCGACAAGACGACGACGTCCGATTGTTCGAGCAGGTGCGGGAGCCGTTCCGGTGGCCACAGCGCAGCGACGTAGTCGGGCCGGTCCAGCGGAAACATGTCGGTCGCCAGGATCCGCGTCTTGAACGCGCTCAGCAGCTTGGCCAATCGGCGGCCCACGCCCCCAAGGCCCACGATTCCCACCGTCGAGCGGTGCAGGTCGCGGGTCGGCAGGCGGATGAACTCCTTTTTCTGCTGGGCGCGGAAGAAGGCCGGCAGGCTGCGGGACCACGCCGTGATCAGCGCGATCGCGTGCTCGGCCACCTGATCGGCCAGCACGCCCGATGCGCTCGTGATCGCAATGTCCGATGTCACCACCGAAGGCACCAGGCAGTGGTCCATCCCCGCGGCCGAGGATTGGATCCATCGCAAACGCCCGTGGCGCACGATGCCGTCCCAATCGACCGGCACCTTGGCATGGCCGCAGAAGATGTCGGCCGCAAACAGCTCCTCGGCGATCCGCTCCTGGCCGGCGTCGAGAATCTCGGCCTCGGGCGCAACCGCGGCGATCTCGGCAAGGTGTTTGGGCTCAATGGGATAGCAGAGGACGATTCTCATGATCCGAGCGCCGAAAGGTCCGGTTGGATGCCACCAGTCCCCCATTCTGAACCAAATCGCCCACACTGCAAGAGCTTCGGAGACCGGCCCTTCCGGTTTTGGGTGCAATACGCGTCAGGAACCGGCCTTCTGGCCGCGGGCGGTCTGGCGCAGCCTCTGGTTGTCGGTGCTCGGCTTCCGGGATATGCTCACCGTGGATCGGCACCGCCGTCGGGCCTGTGGGGCGGGGTACTCCGGCCATCGTGGTTGGGCGTGAGCAACGCCAGGCCTGGGAAGCCTCTTTGAGGAGGGCATGTCATGAGGAACTACGTGGTTTGGTGCGTAGTGCTTCTCGCGATCGCGGGGACCGCTTGCAGCAAGGGTTCCAAACCCTCGGAGGTCTCTTGGCCTCAAGGCGTGCCGAAGGAACTCACGGTGGACCTGGGCGGCGGGGTGAAGATGGAGTTCGTCTTGATTCCGGCCGGCTCCTTCATGATGGGTGACGAGAAGGGAATGGGCTGGGAGATGCCGGTTCACAAGGTGACGATCACAAAGCCATTCTACCTGGGCAAATACGAAGTGACCCAGGAGCAGTGGGAGGCGGTGATGGGCAACAACCCGAGCTTCTTCACGGGGAGGACTCAGAGCCCTGTGGAGCAAGTCAGTTGGGACGACTGTCAGACCTTCTTGAAGAATCTCAACGAGAAGCTCGGCAGCAGTGGGGCCAAGTTCTCGCTGCCCACGGAGGCCCAGTGGGAGTATGCCTGCCGGGCAGGCACGACAACCAGGTGGAGTTTTGGCGACGACCCGGGGAAGCTGGGCGAGTACGCCTGGTACTATGGTAACGCCAAGGGCACCTTTCGCACCCGTCGCACCCATCACCCCGTCGGCCAGAAGAAGCCAAACGCCTGGGGGTTGTACGACATGCACGGGAACGTTTCCGAGTGGTGTGTGGATTGCTGGGACGGCGAGTACTACGCGAAATCTCCCGAGGACGACCCAGTTGGCCCAGACCCAGGTTCTCATGCTTTTACTTTTCGTGCAAGGCGTGGCGGCAGTTTCTACGACACCCCGAGTCGCTACTCCGAAGACCGCTTTCGGTGTGGGCGGCGCCGTTACAACGGCTCATCAGAGTTCCGCAGCAGCAGCCTGGGTTTCCGCGTTGCCGGAACTCTTACCCCTTGAGCCTTTACCCCCTTACCCCTTGCCGCCTGTGAGCGCAGCGAGGGCGCACACGTTGAAAAGCGGTCTTCGACCCCGGGCGCTTGGGCGGACCTGCCCGGCGGGGCGTCCTCAATCCGCGTGCCCGGCCCGGATGCCGGAAGGCTCAAGCCTTCAAGAAGTGTTTTGTTTCAACGGAAGTGGGACAGTGTCGAAACGCCCGTGGGCCTGGGAATCGCGGAGCATGTCAATGGCAATACGCGCGTGGATATGTTGTTGCGTTCGGACGCGATAGACCGTCTTTTGCATCTTGCGATAATGATGCTAAAGTGTCGAAATTCCCGGCTAATACGCTCCCCGGCCCGTCAGAACGCTCCACGGGGTCCGGAGCAGGAGCTTCAGATCGGTCCAGAGGCCCTGCTGCCGGGCGTACCGAAGGTCCATGCGGGCCCAATCCTCGAACCCGATCTCCGATCGCCCGCTCACCTGCCACAGACAGGTCAGTCCCGGTTTGACCGCCAGGCGGCGGCGCTGCCACGGCTCGTATTGGGCCACTTCCTTAGCGAGCGGCGGGCGCGGGCCCACCAGCGACATCTGGCCCGCCAGCACGTTGAGCAACTGCGGGGTCTCGTCCAGGCTCGTGCGCCGCAGAAACCGGCCAAACCAGGTCACGCGCGGATCGCGGCGGTTCTTGAAGATCGGGCCGGCCTGCTCGTTCGGCACTTCGCGCTGCCGCTTCTCGGCATCGGGCGCCATCGTGCGGAACTTATAGACCACAAACGGACGCCCGCACCAGCCCAACCGCACCTGGCAGAAGATCGGCCGGCCGCGGGTCGTGATCCAAAGCACGACGTACGCGCTCAGCATGAGGGGCGACAACAGGACCAGAAGCGCCAAGGCCCCCAGGACGTCCAGCGCCCGCTTGATTCGCAAGTACGCCGGACGGAGATTCCCCTCGGGCTCGACCACCGGGTGCCCGGCGGCCAATAACTCCTGAAAGCGGGAGACAGGGCGGGAAGGCGTCTTGCGGATCCGCGGACGGGGCGCAACGACCGCAGGCCACGAGACTCGCCTGCCCAAAGGGAACGTGGCGGGGCCTTGCGGCCCGTAAAATCCGGGCCCCTTGCGCGGCACAAACGTCGGTGGGATGGCAAACGTCGGATTGAATTCCGCCGAGCCGCCAAGCATGATGCGTCCTCCTCGACTCGATGGCGGTGTCTCTCAGACCCGGCCGCCCGCCGCCAGCTTCTTGAGGGCTTGTTGGACCGTCAGATTGCTTTGAGAAGACGCGGGGCGTCGCCGCCCGTTGCCGTTGGCGTGCGTCTGGGCGGCACTGGCGTCTCGCCGGTGCTCGGGGACGGCACGGGCAGGCTGCCCGTGCCAGCCATCCGCCGGATTGACCGTCAAGAGCACGACGCCGAACCCGGCAAACAGCCCGCCGGCCAGCCCGAGAAGCACGATCGTGGCCCGGCCCGGGCCGATCGGGCGGGTGCCGGTGTCCGGGTCGTCGATCCGGGCCACCAGGCTTGCGGAGGCAGCCGAGGCTTGGGTAGCGTGGGCGTCGGCCAGGCGCTGTTGGGCCCGGTCCAGGAGTTCCGATCGCTTGTGGGTCGCGGCGATCTGGTTGGAGTACGGAGCGCGGATCGCTGCCAGCCGGTCGAGGCGGGCCCGGACGGCGGCCAACTGCTCGTCAAGCATCGCCGCCTTCTGATTGCCCAGCCGCAGATCGACTTCGATGGCGCGGATCGCGTTGGCCAGCTCGTCGTGGACGCGGTTGCGGATCTCGGCCTGCGACTCCCTGGCCGCAGCGACCAGCGGATGCCCGGCCGTCATCCGCCCCTGGAGTTGGGCCGTGTTGAGTTGGGCTTCCACGAGGCCGTCCTTCAGCTTGCGCAGAGCGGGCTGAGAGTCCAGGAGTTGATTGGGCATGGCCACCAGGCGCTCGGGCTCGGTCTGGGCCTGCTTCAGCAGGACCAGAAGCTGCTCGCTGGAATTCACCGCCGAGCGGACCTGGCGCAGCTCGGTGCGGATTTCAGTGGCGCTCCGTTGCAGGGCGCTCTCGCCGGAATTGGACTGGTACAGGAGCCTCAACTCGGCCAGGTCGCTCCCAACCTCGCGCTCGATGCCGCTGAGCTTTTCGGTCGATTGGCTCAGGTCGGCTTCGGCCACGCCGACCGTCTTTTGCAGCTCGCGGATCATGCTTTGGGCCTTGGCATCCCGCACCTTCTGCATGACGGTCTCCAGTTGGCCGCAAACCGCGCTGGCCAGGGCCACGGCCCGTTGGCGGTCGCGGTCCCGCACCTTCAGATAGAAGACCTCGGTCTTGCCGAACTCGGCTCCCTTGGGGGGCACGAGGCTCAGGGCATCGCGCAGGCCGGCCACCTCGTTGGCGCTCGGCCACGCCTCGGCCGAGTCCTTTCGCAAGGCCGGAGGTCCGACTTGCGCTAGCGCAGCCGACAGCACCCCGTGGCTCTTTGCCAACTCCAGGATCGTTTCCTGGACGGTCTTCATTTCCTCGGGCTGGACGAACCGGCCGGGCACGTCTTGGCTGGCCGCGGCTTCGTTGCGGACGATCAGGGCCTGGGAGGCTTCCCAGGGAGCCGGGCGAACCAGGGCATAAACCCCCGAGAGCACAACTGCCGTCAGGGCGGGAAGCAACCATCGCTTGGGATGGTCTCTGAGGAGCCGGAGGACTTGGGTGGGGGCGTGGGTGTCGTTTGATGCGTGATTCATAACTCGGGGTCGCCAGGAAACCGGTTGGCCTTTCGGTGGGGAAACGTTGTCTTGGATTCGATGTTGAAGAAAGACTCGGAGGGCACCAACCGCAAACCGGGTGCCAAGGCGAGCGGGCGGCCAACCTCGGCGGCCTAACTCCTTACGGCCCAGCGAGTTCCGTGCGCCTCCTCCGGTCCGGAGCGGGGATCCCCGTTCCGGGACCTCCGGTACCTTGTTGCCCGGCGGCAACAGGCGTTGCCCGGACGCAACGCAGCCGGCGCCCAGCCCGGCAGGACCCCTTGCCCCGCTTGGCAAAAACGATTTGCCTCAACCCCCAGCGGGACGGAGAGTTGAGTTGAAAGCGGAAAGCGGAAGGCGGAAAGCTGAAGGCTGATAGCTGAAGGCTGATAGCCTTCTGCGCGCCGTCCCAATCCACAGACTTCCGAAGTCTTCAAGACTTCGGAAGTCTCCGAAGAATTCCCGATTCCCGATCCACGTCGAGGCAGCCTGATGGTCATGAAGGTCGTCCGCTTCACCGCGCTGGAAGAACTGATCCCGTTTGCCGACGAGTGGGACCGGCTGAGCGCCGGCGTGCCGTTTCGCAGTTGGGCCTGGATGTCGACGTGGTGGCGCCACTACGGGCCGACTCCCCGCGGGCGCCGCGAGGCGAAGAGCCTCTACGTCCTGGGCGTCTTCGACTCTGCGGGGCGGCTGGCGGGGATTGCCCCGTGGTTCCTGGAGCGGTCCATCCTGTGGGGCCGCACTCTCAAGTTCCTCGGCACCGGCGAGGTCTGCTCGGAGTATCTGACCGTGCTGGCCGATCCCTCGGCCGAAGACCGCGTGACCGAGGCCCTTGCCCAATGGCTCACCGACGCAGCCCGGGCGCCCGAAGGCCAATCCGCGGCCGCCGACCGGTGGGACCGCCTGGAACTGACGAGCGTCGACGCCGACGACTCGGCGGTCCGGCGTCTGACCGAAGCCCTTCGTGCCCGCGGCAACCTCGTACACGAGCGCCCCGGACCGTGCTGCTGGCGCATCGACTTGCCCGAGACCTGGGAGCAATACCTTGCGATGCTTTCCCGGAACGGGCGCAGGCAAGTTCGCCTCGTTGAGCGAAGGCTTGTGGAGACGGGCCGAGCCGTGTTTCACCTCGTGCGGCGCGAAGCGGACTTGCCGCAAGGCTTCGAGATCCTCATCGACCTGCACCAACGGCGCCGCCGGACACTTGGCGAGCCAGGTTGCTTCGCTTCCGCGCAGTTCACGGCCTTTCACCGCGAGGTCATGGTGCGCCTGCTCCAGAAACGGCAACTCCACTTGTTCTGGGTCGACCTGGACGGGAAGCCGGCCGTGGCCGAGTACTTTCTGCTCGGCAAGGGCTCGACGTACGCGTACCTCGTCGGACTCGACCCCAATTGCCTGGGCGACGCGCCCGGGAAGCTGGGAAACATGATCGGCCTGAAGTACGCCATCGCATCCGCTCACACGAGCTTCGATTTCCTCCGCGGAGACGAGCCCTACAAGGCCACGATGCGGGCACAGCCGCGGGCCACGGTCGAGACCCGCGTGGTGCCCGGTCGCGTCGGCGCGCGGCTGCGCTGGGGACTTTGGCTCTTGGGAAGCCGCGTGAAGCGGTGGGCCAAGACCGTTCTGCGGCAGGCCCGGCAAGCACGTGGCCCGACGGCGGAACGGGCACAGGACGCCCTGGGCGAGGAAGCACTTCCGGCGGGAGCGGACCGGCGGGAGCTTGTTGGCTCCGCCGACGGACACTAACCACAAAGACACAAAGAACACAAAGATCGAAGCTTTGGCAGCAATATCGGACGGACAACAGTCCCTTCGTGTCTTTGTGCCTTTGTGGTTCACTCACGGACTAGTTCGCGATGAACATCTGGAAATCGTCGCTTCTGCACCTTTACTACTACGGCTCGCTGCCGTACCGGCGATGGGCCAACCGGCGTGCCGCCGCGAAACGCCGCGCGCCGGTGCTGGTGTTCTTCTACCACCGCGTTGCCGACGACGGGGCCAATCCCTGGACCGTCTCGAACCGCACGTTCGCCCGGCAGATCGCCTGGCTCCGGCGCCGCGTGGAACTCGTCTCGTTGGAGGAAGCGCAGCGGCGGATCGCAGCGGCCGACAACTCCCGGGTCTGCGCCAGCATCACGTTCGACGACGGGTATGCGGCCAACCTCGAGGAGGCGATTCCGCTGTTGGTCCGCGAGCGGATTCCTTGCACGTACTTCGTGACGCTCCACAACGTGCTCAGCGGAGAGTTGTTCGCCCACGACGCGGGGCAAGGCGGCCGGTGTGCGCCGAATACCATCGGGCAGCTCCGCGCCCTGGCCGCGGCGGGGATCGAGATCGGGGCCCACGGCTACCACCACGCGGACCTTGGCCGGGGCGCCTCCCGACGGCAGCTCTATCGCGAGATCGCCGTTGCCGGCCGCGAGCTGCAAGAGCTGCTGGGCCGGCCGGTCCGCTATTTCGCCTTCCCGTTCGGCCAGCGCGCCAACCTGAGCCAAGCGGCCTTCACGGTGGCGCAGGAAGCCGGCTATCAGGCCGCGTGCTCGGCCTACGGCGCCTACAACTTCCCCGGCGACGATGCCTTCCACCTCCAGCGGATCGCCGCCGATGCAAGCACGATCCGCCTGAAGAACTGGGCCACGGTGGACCCGCGCAAGACCCGCATCGTGCGCTTTGCACGGGAAAGGGACGAGGGTTCAGGGTTCAGGGTTCGGGGTTCAGGGTTCGGGGTTCAGGGTTCGGGGTT